>NZ_KZ851837.1:289-32204 GCF_003336745.1 Thermus caldifontis
GCATTGGTACATCGTCTTCACCTGCGAGGTGCAGTCCCAACCCCTTCCCCCAAGCGACAAAGCGGTAGGCATAGACCTGGGCACCAACCCCCACTTCCTCATCACCTCGGATGGGGAAACGGTGGAGGCTCCCCGGTACTTCCAGAAGGCAGAGGAGAGGCTTGCCAAAGCTCAAAGGGAGCTCTGCGGAAAGAAGAAGGGAAGCTATCGCTACAAGCAGGCCAGAAGGCGGGTTGCCAAACTCCACCGCAAAATCGCCAACCAACGTAAAGACTTCCACCATAAGACGGCAAGGAGGCTGGTCAACAACTATGGAATCATCGTCCACGAAGACCTGAACATCCTTGGCCTGGCCCGCTCCTATGTTGCCAAGGGAGTGATGGATGCGGGCTGGGCGCAGTTTCTCCGGATCCTCGCCTACAAAGCGGCGGAGGCTGGTAGGCGGGTTGTGGGGGTAGACCCCAAACACACAAGCCAAGACTGTCCGGTGTGCGGCTACAGGGAGAGGCGACCGCTTTGGGTGCGGGAGTACACCTGCCCCCAATGCGGTACCCACCAGCATCGGGATGTAGCGGCCGCCATCAACATCTTGGCTAGGGCTTGGGTCAGCCCGCAGGGCTATCTTGCCGGAGCCTGCGGGGATAGGTAGTACTACCTAGAACCGCGAAGCCCCGCTCTTCAGAGTGGGGAGTCGTCACGACGTTCCTACACACACCCTAGCCTTGCCGCCTTGGCGGTGGAAGAATAGGGCTATGCCGGTTAGCCGCTATTACGACGTCAAACGGGACGAACGAGGCGAGCGGTACCTGGAGCCCTATGTCTCCGGTTTTCTTCTCCTTAGGCTTCCCCTGCTCAACAAGGGCACGGCCTTCACCGAGGAGGAGCGAAGAGCCCTGGGCCTCGAGGGCCTCCTTCCCCCCCATGTGAACACCCTGGAGGAGCAAAAGGAGCGGGTCTACCGCCGCTACCGCCTTATCCAAAGCCCTTTGGAAAAGCACATCTACCTGCGCCACCTCCAGGACCGCAACGAGGTCCTCTTCTATGCCCTGTTGGTGGACCACCTGGAGGAGATGCTCCCCATCCTCTACACCCCCACGGTGGGGGAGGCGGTGCGGGAGTTTTCCCACATCTACCGGTATCCCCGGGGCTTCACCGCCAGCACCCGCAACATTGACTTCATAGACCAGGCCCTGGCCAACGTGCCCTTGGAGGAGGTCCGCCTCATCGTGGCCACGGACTCCTCCGCTATCCTGGGCATTGGGGACCAGGGGTATGGGGGCATGGCCATCTCCATCGGAAAGCTCACCCTCTACACCGCCGCCGGGGGTGTGGGTCCGGATAAAACCCTTCCCGTGGAGCTGGACGTGGGCACGGACCGGGAGGACCTCCTCAAGGACCCCCTTTACCTGGGGGTGCGGCACAAGCGCCTAAGGGGGGAGGAGTACTACCGCTTCCTGGACCGCTTCGTGGAGGCGGTGCGCAGGCGCTACCCCAAGGCCCTCATCCAGTGGGAGGACTTCGCCAAGGAAGCGGCCTTCCACGTGCTGGAGCGTTACCGCAAGGTGGTGCCCTCCTTCAACGACGACATCCAGGGCACGGGGGCGGTGGCCCTGGCGGGGGTGCTTTCCGCCTGCCGTCTGAAGGGGGAGAAGCTTTCAGAGCAGACCATCGTCATCTACGGGGCTGGGGCCGGGGGGATTGGGGTGGCCTGGGCCTTAAGGGAGGGCCTGAAGCGGGAAGGCCTTTCCCAGGAGGAGGCCCGGGAGCGGGTGCTGGTCCTGGACTCTAAGGGGCTCTTGGTGGAAGGGCGGAGCATGGAAGGCTACAAAGCCCCCTACGCCCAAAGGCCTGACCGGATCGCCGGCTGGCGGTTTTCCGGGTCCTACCCAAATCTATTGGAAACCATTCAGAATGCCCGGGCCACGGTCCTCCTGGGCCTTTCCGGCCAGGGGGGAAGTTTTACCGAGCCCGTGGTCAAGGCCATGCTGGAGAATACCCCTAGGCCCATCATCTTCCCCCTTTCCAACCCCACCTCCGCTTCCGAGGCCCTGCCCGATGACCTCATCTACTGGACGGAAGGAAGGGCGTTGGTGGCGGCGGGTAGCCCCTTCCCCCCGGTGGGCTACATGGGTAGGACCATTCCCATCGGCCAGGGGAACAACGCCTTCATCTTCCCTGGCCTCGGCCTGGGGGCGGTTTTGGCCCGGGCCCGGGAGGTGACGGACGGGATGGTGCTGGAGGCGGCCTACGCCCTCTATGACTACACGCAAGGCCATTTCCCCGAGCTTCTTTACCCTCCGGTTTCCCGGCTGAGGGAGGTTTCCCCTTATGTGGCGGCCCGGGTGATGCAGAAGGCCCTCGAGGAGGGCGTGGCGGAGGAGGAACGGGTAAAGGGCCTCTCCTTCAAGGGGCTTATGGAGTTCGTGCGCAGCCGCTTCTGGGAGCCAAGATACCTCCCCTACCGCCCGGCCCCGGTAATCTAGGGGCATGGCCTGGCGGCTCTACTCCTTAGAACCCCTTCGCTGGGAGGCCTTGGCGGGGCTAGGCGAGGACCCGCCCAACCTCCAGGCTCCCGGGGGGAGCTACCCCTTCCACCCTTTGGAGGAGCCTTGGGAGGCCAAGGGGGCCCCGCCCGTGCCCTGGCCAGAGCCCCTTTACTTCGTGGATGGGCGGGAGCGGGCCGAGGCCCTGATCTCCGATGGCAGGAGGCTGGTGCTCTTGGGGTGTGTGGCCGCCGGGGCGGTGGCGTTTGCGGGGGGCGGAATGCGCCTTTTGCAACCTCGGGTGCGCCGGGTAGGGGTGGGGCTTCGGGAACCCTTGGGCCTAGGGGAGTTGGTGTACGAACCCTTGCCCCTGGAAGGGGGTGGGGAACCCCTTTCCCCCACGGCCTTGCAGGAGGGCTTGGCGAAGGCCCGGGCCCTCTTGGAAGAGGACCTGGCCAAAGGCCTTGAGGGGGGCCTCCTCATCGTGGATGGCCCGGTGCGCCTTAAGCGCCAGGGTCCGGTCCTGGGCTACATCAAAACCCACTGGGCCCGCTACCTCCCTATGGACAAGGAGACCCTCCTCTATGCCCTAAAGCCTGGGGAGCGCACCCCCATCTTCCGGGTGCGCCGAGGGGGGCAGGAGCTGGCCAGCTGGTACCTGCGCCTGCCCCTTCCCCCCGAGGGGGTGCGGCCCCCCGAAAGCGGCCTCCTGCGGGTGGAAACCCCCCTTTCTCCGGAGGCCAAGGGCCTGGCGGACCTCTCCCTGAGCCTTTTCCCGGCCCTGGCCTCCCATCCGGTTAAAGACCCCCGGGCCCCCCAGAACCTCTTGCCCGTGGGAAGCTTGGAACGGGAGCTATCCCGTAGGATGGGAAGCCGGGATCTGGTGGGCCGCATCCTGGCCCGGTATCTGGGAGGTGGATGATGGGTGGGCCGGAAAACGGGCAACGGATCGGGGTGGTGCTGGGTCGGCGGGAGGCCACCCCTTTGGAGTTCTGGGTGGGGGTGGAGGGGGAAGGCCTTCTGCGCCTGGACGACCTGGTGGTGGTGGAGAGCTACCACCCTAAGGTGGGCAAGGTGCGCTACTTCGGCATGGTGGACCACGTGGCCAAGGCCCATGAGGGGGAAAGCTATGACACCGACACCTTCTTGGCGGTGGAGGGGAAGATCCCTGTGAGCCTGGCCTATGTGGCCCATGTGAGCGTGACCCGCATCGTGCCCGAGGAGTTTTTCCCCCCAGACCCAGGTTCTGCCGTCTACCTGGCCCAAGGGGAGGACCTGGAGCTGGCCCTCTACTACGAGGCCATGAAAAACCAAAGGGGGAGCACCAAGCTTCCCGCAGGGTTTCTGAAAAACGGGGAGGTGGCCTACCTCAACCTGGAGTTTTTGAACGGGGTCAAGGGGGGGCATGTCAACATCTCGGGGATCAGCGGGGTGGCGGCCAAGACCAGCTACGCCACCTTCCTCCTGAAGAGCCTCCTGGAAAGCGGGGTCCTCGAGGACGCCCACCAGGCCCGGGTCCTCCTTTTCAACGTGAAGGGGGAGGACCTCCTCTTCCTGGACAAGCCCAACCTGCGCCTTTCCCAGGAGGCCAAAAGGGATTACGAGAAGCTGGGCCTTGACCCGGGGCCCTTTAAGAGCGTGGCCTTCCTGGCCCCGCCCAAGAAGGGGAAGGAGGGGATCCTTCCCGACGTGGAAACCCGGCTGGAGGGGGTGAAGGCCTACTACTGGGACCTGGTGCAGTTTGCCCAGAAGGGGCTTCTCCCCTTCCTCTTCGCCGACCGAGGGGGGATGAGCAACCTGGGCTACCTCATCGTCCACGTGACGGAAAAGCTGAGGCGGCTTGCGGAGGGGCAGAAGGGCCCCCACCTCCTGGTTTCGGACTGGCCCGGAGGGGAGCTTCCCGAAGAGGTCGCCTTTGACGACCTGGGCCGGGTGCGGTTGAAAAGCTTCGCCGACCTGGTCAGCTACCTGGAGTACAAGCTTCTGGGGCCGGAAACGGGGGAAGGGGAGGGGGACAAGGCCTGGGTGGCCCGCCAGGCCCGGGGGACCCTGGAGGCCTTCGTGCGCCGCCTCCGCTCCAGCGTGGAGAACCTGGGCCACCTGATCCGGGGAGACCGCCAGGGCAACCCCCCGGACCCCCTTGCGGGTGGCCATCAGGTGCACGTGGTGGACCTGGCCAAGCTCTCCCCCCAGGGCCAGATGTTCGTGGTGGGTAGCCTCCTTTCCGACCTCTTCGCCAAGAAGGAGCGGGGCCAGTACCGGGGGCGGGTCTTCGTGGTCTTGGACGAGCTCAACAAGTACGCTCCCCGGGACGAGGAGAGCCCCATCAAGGACGTGCTCCTGGACATTGCCGAACGGGGCCGCTCCTTAGGGGTGATCCTCATCGGGGCCCAGCAGACCGCCAGCGAGGTGGAAAGGAGGGTGGTGGGCAACGCCGCCATCCGGGTGGTGGGCCGGCTGGATGCCGCCGAGGCCGAGCGGCCCGAGTACCGCTACCTCCCCACCTCCTTCCGCCAACGGGCCCTGATCCTGCCCCAGGGGATGGTGATCCTGCACCAGCCGGAGATCCCCGTGCCCCTTTTGGTGCGCTTTCCCTTCCCGGCTTGGGCCACCAAGCGGGAGGAGGTCCTGGAGGACAACTCCGCCGAGGCCTTGAGGAGGGAGTTCTTCTAGTAGGATGGGGCTGCCATGAAGGAGACCCCGCTGTATCAAGCCCACCTGCGCCACGGGGGGCGGATGGTGGAGTTTGCCGGCTACGCTTTGCCCTTGCAGTACACCTCCATCGTGGAGGAGCACCTCTTCGTGCGCCGGGGGGCCGGGCTTTTCGACGTGAGCCACATGGGGGAGTTCCTCATCAGGGGCCCTGGGGCCCTGGCCTTTTTGCAGTGGGCCACGGTTAACGACACCGCCAGGCTCAAGGTGGGCCGGGCCCAGTACTCCATGCTTGCCAACGCCCAAGGGGGGGTGGTGGACGACGTCTACCTGTACCGTCTGGCGGAGGAGGAGTACCTCATGGTGGTGAACGCCGCCAACATCGCCAAGGACTTTGCCCACCTGCAGGAGCTTGCCCGGGGCTATTCCGTGGAGCTCACCGACGTCTCGGAGGAAACCGCCCTTCTGGCCCTCCAGGGGCCTAAGGCGGCCTCCCTCCTCCAGGGGTTGACCGATGCCGACCTTTCCCAAAGGAAGAAGAACGACGTGTTTCGCGCCCAGGTGGCGGGCCGGCCCGCCCGCCTGGCCCGGACCGGGTACACGGGGGAGGATGGCTTTGAGCTGTTCCTGGCCCCGGGGGATGCCGAAGTGGTCTTTGAGGCCCTCTTGGCGGCAGGGGCCAAACCCGCAGGCCTAGGGGCCCGGGATACCCTGCGCTTGGAAGCTGGCTTTCCCCTTTACGGCCACGAGCTCACCGACGCCGTCAACCCCCTGTGCACCCCCTGGGCCTGGGTGGTGAAGAGGGAGAAGGATTTCCACGGCAAGGAGGCCATGCTGGCCACGCCGTGCGCGGATAAGCTCATCGGCCTGGTGTTGGAGGTGGGGATTCCCCGGGAGGGGTATAGGGTGTACTCCGGCGACCGGGCGGTGGGCTGGGTGACCAGCGGGGGTTATTCTCCCCTATTGGAGAAGGGCATCGCCCTGGCCTATGTGGAGAAGGAGGCGGAGGGACCTTTTGTGGTGGAGGTAAGGGGGCGCAAGGCGGGGGCTTCCCTTAGCCCTTTGCCCTTTGTACCGCTAAAATAGCGGGGGTTAGGAGGCGCTATGGACATACCCAAGGACCGCTTTTACACCAAGACCCACGAGTGGGCCCTGCCCGAAGGGGATACGGTTTTAGTGGGCATCACCGACTACGCCCAGGATGCTTTGGGGGACGTGGTCTACGTGGAGCTCCCCGAGGTGGGGCGCAGGGTGGAGAAGGGGGAGGCGGTGGCCGTGGTGGAGAGTGTGAAGACCGCCTCCGACATCTATGCCCCGGTGGCTGGGGAGGTGGTGGAGGTGAACGCCGCCTTGGAGAAGACCCCGGAGCTTATCAACCAGGACCCTTATGGGGAAGGTTGGATCTTTCGCCTCCGTCCCCTGGACATGGGGCACCTGGACGACCTTCTGGATGCCGCTGGCTACCAGGAGGTCCTGGAAAGCGAGGCGTAAGGCGGCCGGTATGGCGAGCTGTGGGCTTTGGGGTGCCCGGATGTCCTTAGCCGGGCGGCAAAGCCCTTCTGTGGCCCCGGGTCAAATGGCCCGGGGGTTTTGTTTAAGGATGGACCTATGGACTACACGCCCCATACCGAGGAGGAGATCCAGGCCATGCTGGAACGGGTGGGGGCGGGAAGCCTCGAGGACCTCTTTCGGCACCTGCCGGAGGAGGTTCTAAACCCCGGGATTTCCCTGCCCGAGCCCTTACCCGAGTGGGCGGTGCTGGAGGAGCTCAAGCGGCTTGCGGCGAAAAACAAGCCCGCCTTCAAGGCCTTTTTGGGAGGGGGGATACGAAGCCACCACACCCCGCCCGTGGTCCAGGCCCTGGCGGGCCGGGGAGAGTTTTTGACCGCCTACACCCCTTACCAGCCGGAGGTAAGCCAGGGGGTTTTGCAGGCCACCTTTGAGTACCAGACCATGGTGGCGGAGCTTGCGGGCCTCGAGGTGGCCAACGCCTCCATGTACGACGGGGCCACCGCCTTGGCGGAAGGGGTCCTTTTGGCCCTTAGGGAAACGGGGAGGATGCGGGTGGTGGTTTCCCAAGGGGTGCATCCCGAGTACCGGGAGGTCCTGCAAAGCTACCTGGACGCCATAGGGGCGGAGCTTCTTACCTGGCCTTTGCGGGAGGGCCGTACGCCCTTAAGGGAGATACCCGAGGGCACGGGGGCGGTGGTGGCGCAAAACCCCAACTACCTGGGCGCCCTGGAGGACCTCGCCCCCCTGGCCGAGGCGGCCCACGGCGCAGGGGCCTTGTTTGTGGCGGTGGCCGACCCCCTTTCCCTGGGGGTGCTGGAGCCTCCTGGGGCCTACGGGGCGGACATCGCCGTGGGGGATGGCCAGACCCTGGGCCTGCCCATGGGGTTTGGCGGGCCCCACTTCGGCTACCTGGCCACCAGGAAGGCCTTCGTGCGCCAGCTTCCCGGCAGGCTGGTTTCGGAAACCGTGGACGCCGAGGGCAGGCGGGGTTACATCCTCACCCTGCAGGCGCGGGAGCAGTACATCCGCCGGGCCAAGGCCAAGAGCAACATCACCACCAACGCCCAGCTCACCGCCCTCATGGGAGCCATGTACCTGGCGGCCTTGGGGCCAGAAGGCCTTAAGGAGGTGGCCCTAAAGGGCGTGGCCATGGCCCACCGCCTTTGGGAACTCCTCTTGGAGATCCCCGGGGTGGAGCCTTTTACCCCGAAGCCCTTTTTCAACGAGTTCGTCCTCAGGCTTCCCTGGGATCCCCAGGCGGTGCGAAAAGCCCTGGCGGCGCGGGGCTTCCACGCCGCCACCCCGGTGCCCAGGGAGTATGGGGAGAACCTGGCCCTTTTCGCCGCCACAGAACTTCACCGGGAGGAGGACCTTATGGCCCTACAGGAGGCCATGCGGGAGGTGCTGGCATGAGCTACCCCTTGATCTTTGAGAGGAGCCGGAAGGGGAGGCGGGGCCTAAGGCTGGTAAAGGAGGTTCCCGAGGCCAGCCGCTACATCCCGGAGGGGTTCTTGCGCAAGGACCCACCCCGGCTTCCCGAGGTGGACGAGCTCACCTTGGTGCGCCACTACACGGGGCTTTCCCGCCGCCAGGTGGGGGTGGACACCACCTTCTACCCCTTGGGCAGCTGCACCATGAAGTACAACCCCAAGCTCCATGAGGAGGCGGTGCGGCTTTTCGCCGACCTGCACCCCTACCAGGATCCCAAGACCGTCCAAGGAGCCCTGGAGCTCATGTGGCAGCTTTCGGAGTACCTGAAGGCCCTCACCGGCATGGACGCCATCACCCTGGAGCCGGCCGCTGGGGCCCACGGGGAGCTCACCGGCATCCTCATCATCCGCGCCTACCACCAGGACCGGGGGGAGGGGAAGGAGAGGCGGGTGGTGTTGGTGCCGGACTCCGCCCACGGCTCCAACCCCGCCACCGCCAGCATGGCGGGCTACCAGGTGAGGGAGGTGCCCTCAGGGCCGGATGGGGAGGTGGACCTCGAGGCCCTTAAGCGGGAGCTGGGCCCCCACGTGGCCGCCATCATGCTCACCAATCCCAACACCTTAGGCCTCTTTGAAAGGCGGATCCTGGAGATCTCCCGCCTGAGCAAGGAGGCGGGGGTGCAGCTTTACTACGACGGGGCCAACCTCAACGCCATCATGGGCTGGGCCCGGCCGGGGGACATGGGCTTTGACGTGGTGCACCTGAACCTGCACAAAACCTTCACCGTGCCCCATGGGGGAGGCGGCCCCGGTTCCGGGCCCGTGGGGGTGAAGGCCCACCTGGCCCCCTATCTCCCCGTGCCCACGGTGGAGCGGGGGGAGGAGGGCTTCCACCTGAACTTTGACCTCCCCAAGAGCATCGGCCGGGTGCGGAGCTTCTATGGCAACTTCCTGGCCTTGGTGCGGGCCTGGGCCTACATCCGCACCCTGGGCCTGGAGGGGCTTAAGAAGGCTGCGGCCCTCTCCGTGCTGAACGCCCGCTACCTGAAGGAACTCCTCAAGGAAAGGGGCTACCGCATCCCCTACGATGGGCCTTGCATGCACGAGTTCGTGGCCCAGCCCCCCCAGGGTTTCCGCACCCTGGACCTGGCCAAGGGGCTTTTGGAGCTGGGCTTCCACCCGCCCACGGTGTACTTCCCCCTCATCGTCAAGGAGGCCCTGATGGTGGAGCCCACGGAAACCGAGGCCAAGGAGACCCTCGAGGCCTTCGCCGAGGCCATGGGGGAGCTTTTGCAAAAGCCCAAGGAGTGGCTGGAAGGGGCCCCCTACACCACCCCGGTGCGGCGGCTGGACGAGGTGCGGGCCAACAAGCACCCCAAGCTTACGTACTTTGACAGAGGGTAAGGGCAATAGGGGAGGGGATCTGTGCCTCTCCCTGCCCCCTTTTAAGGGGCCATGCCAGCTTCAGTTGGCCCCCCATTCACAGCCCAAAGTAGGCCCGGGCGGCGGCTACGTCCCTGGCGATCTGGGCCTTTAACCCTTCCAAGTTAGGGAAGCGCCGTTCCTCCCGCAGGCGCTTTAGAAAGGCGATGCGCATCTCCTCCCCGTAAAGCTCCCCGGTAAAGCCCAGGAGGTGGACCTCGAGGCGCCGTTCGTTGCCATCCAAGGTGGGCCTCGTGCCCACGTTGGCCACCCCCTTGTAGCGGCCAAAGGCTCCTTGGGCCTCCACGGCAAATACCCCGGGGGGAAGGACCTTCTGGGGGTGGACGGCCAGGTTGGCGGTGGGAAAGCCCAGCTTCCTCCCCAGCTTTTCCCCTTCCACCACCACCCCGTAAGCCCCATAGGGCCGGCCCAAAAGGTGGCGGGCCTCCTCCACCCGGCCCTCTTGCAAAAGGGCGCGGATGCGGCTACTTTTCACCGGCTCCCCTCCCAGGGTCAGGAGGGGAACCGTGCGCACCGGGGCCACCCGGGCCAAGTCCTCGGGTCCCCCGGCCCTTCCCTTGCCAAAACGGAAGTCTTCCCCCACGTAGATGCGGCTGGCTCCAAGCCGCCTTAGGTCCTCCAGGAACTCCTTCGCCTCCCTCTGGGCGAAGGTTTCGTTGAAGGCTACCGCCAGGATGAGCTCCACCCCAAGAGCCCTTAGGGCCTCCACCTTTTCCGTAAGGTCCATCAGGAACCCTTCTCCCCGGGTGAATACCTTGGTGGGGGGGTCAAAGGTGTAGACCAGAAGGGGCTGGTGGAGGCTTTTGGCCTCGGCCAGGGCCTGGTGGAGAAGGTGTTGATGGCCCAGGTGCACCCCGTCGAAGGAGCCCACCGCCACCACCTTGGCCCCCTTGGGAACGTCAGCGACCTCGGAGAAAAGCATGGTAGTAAAGCACGCCCACCAGACCGGTGGCGGAAAACTCCACCTCGCCTTTATGGTGCATCTCTAAGGCCTTTTCGGGCTCCAGCCAGACCACCTCTATCGCCTCGTCCTCGTCGGGGATGGCGGGTGCCTCCCTTAGGTGTTTGGCCAGAAAGACATGGGTTTTCTCGTCGGTGAAGCCAGGGGAGACGTAGTAGCTGAAAAGGTAGGTGAGGTCGCCCGCAAGGCCCGTTTCCTCGGCCAGCTCCCGCCTTGCGGCCTCCAGGGGGTCCTCTCCTGGTTCTATAAGCCCTGCGGGGATCTCCAGGGGAGCCAGGCCCACCGCCGGCCTCGGCTGGCGCACGAAGAGCATTTTGCCGTCCTTTATGGCGATGACGGCCACCGCCGGTTTGTGTTCCACGATCTCGTAGTGGCCTTCCAAGGCCAGGTTCAGGATGCGGCCCCGGTAGAGGTAGGTGCGGCTCACGCCCTTATGTTACGGGAAAGGCGGGTTTTCCAGGCGCCGGGTATACTGGGCGGCATGTATGGGGTGCTGGTGTGGCCGCCGGAAGACCTGAAGGGTTTTCTGGAAGGCCTGCAGGCCCAGTACGGGGTGAGGGGATTTGGCCCTCCTCACCTCAACCTGCGCCAGCCCTTTGACTGGCCCTACGAGGAGGAGGCGTTGAAGATCGCCCTTTCGGGCATCCTCCGGGGGCATGCTCCCTTTCGCCTGCGCCTGGGGAGCTGGGGCTATTTCCCCCAAGGGGTGGTCTACCTGAGGGCCTACGGGGGTACGCCTTTCCGGCGGCTCTACCATGCCTTGGAGCCCTTGGCCCCGCCCCTTAAGGAGATTGAAGGCCCCAGCTACCTACCCCACCTTACCCTGGCCCTGGGGCTTACCCAAGAGGAGGCTAAGGGGCTCGTCCAAAGCCTTCCGCCCCCACCCCGGCGCTCCTTCATGGTGAGGGAGGTGGCCCTGGTGCGGGACGAAAACGAGGGCCACCTCTTGGAGGTGGCCCGCTTTCCCCTGGGTACCGGGTGAGGGCTAGTCCAGGAAGTCCCGAAGC
The DNA here is from genome assembly GCF_003336745.1 of Thermus caldifontis. Lineage (NCBI taxonomy): Bacteria > Thermotogati > Deinococcota > Deinococci > Thermales > Thermaceae > Thermus > Thermus caldifontis. The sequence goes on from NZ_KZ851837.1 coordinate 11,778, forward strand.
TTACGGGTGCGGGACTCGTGGTACTTGAGCTTTCTCAGGGCCTTGTTCTCGATCTGGCGGATGCGCTCCCGGGTGACCCCAAAGTAGGCCCCCACCTCCTCGAGGGTGTGCTCCCGCCCGTCGATAAGGCCTTTGCGTAGCTTCAGCACCATGGCCTCCCGCTCAGAAAGCTTGGAGAGGGCCTTTTCCAACTCCTCGGCCAGAAGGCTCTGGGCGGCGGCGTCCACGGGGGAGGGGAGGTTCTCGTCGGGGATAAAGTCCCCGTAGAAGCTGTCCTTTTCGTCCCCGATGGGGGTTTCCAGGGAAACCGGTTCCTGGGCGATCTTCAGGGTTTCCTCCACCCGCTTGGCGTCCCAGCCCGGGCCCATGGCCTCGGCGATCTCCTCGTAGGTGGGTTCCCGCCCCAGCTCCTGCTGCAGGGTGCGGGCGGTGCGGGAGAGCTTGTTGATGGTCTCCACCATGTGGACGGGGATGCGGATGGTGCGGGCCTGGTCGGCGATGGCCCGGTTGATGGCCTGGCGGATCCACCAGGTGGCGTAGGTGGAGAACTTGAAGCGCCGCTTGTACTCAAACTTCTCCACTGCTCGGATGAGCCCCTGGTTACCCTCCTGGATAAGATCCAGGAAGGAAAGCCCCCGGCCCGTGTATTTCTTGGCGATGGAAACCACCAGCCTCAGGTTGGCCTCTATGAGGTGCTGGCGGGCAGCCTCCCCCTCGCGGGCGAGGTGCAGGTAGCGCTTAAGCTCCTTGGGGAGGCTTTTGAGCTTCCCGTCGATCTCCTCCACCGTCTTGGGGTCCAGTTTCTCCTTTAGGCCGGGGATCTGGCTGATGCGGGCGGAGCCCAGGATCTTGGCCCGCACCACCTCGCGGATTAAATCCTGATCCAGGCCCGTGGCCTCGGAGAGCTTTTTAATGGCCTCCATGCCCTCCTCCACCTTGCGGGCCAGCTCGATCTCCTCCTCCAAGGTGAGGAGGGGAACCTGGCCGATCTCGTGCAGGTACTGGCGCACGGGATCGGAGGTGGAAACCTTGGGGAGGGCCAGCTCCTCCTCTTCCTCAAAGAGCTCCTCGCCCAGGTAGTCCGGGGAAGGCCCTTCCTCGGGGAGAAGAAGGTCGTCGGCCTCCAGGAAGCCCTCCTCCCCCATGGGGTCCAGGGGCTCCTCCAGGAAGATCTCGGGGGCGAGGTCGGGCTCCTCAAGATAGCCCCCTTGGGGCTGACCAAGATAGCCTCCTTGAGGCTGACCAAGATAGCCCCCTTGGGGCTGACCAAGATAGCCCCCTTGGGGCTGACCCGCCTCGAGCTGGGGTTCCTCCAGGCCTTCTTCCAGAGGGCTCCTCTGGGGATCCTGGGCAGCAGGGGCCATCTCCTCGGGAGCGACTTCCTCCTGGGGAGGGGTTTTCCCCCGCTTTTTTGAGACGGCCCCTCCAGGGCTCACCTTGGCCGGGGAGGCCTTGGGGGATCCCTCCAGGGCGTTGGTGGGTTCTTGGGTTTGGACGGACATCCTTTCCTCTTCCCCAGCGGTCACCTGCTTCGCCTTGTTCTTGGTCTTCTTCAACGCGGACCTCCCTCTTTAGGGCTTCTATCCCCGTTTGGCCTTCTCGGCGAAAAGCACCTTGTACTCCCTCACCAAAAGCGTCCTAAAAGCGCCAAAGCGCTCCTCCAGTAGGGGCTCATACTTGAGAAAGGGGTTGGCCACCAGGAAAAACCCACCGCCCGGCTTTAGCCGGGCCGCCGCCGCTTCCACGAAGGCCTGGGCCACATCCAGGATAACCGCTCCCCCCACGTGAAAAGGGGGGTTCGTAACTATGATGTCAAAGGCCTCGCCTTCTGTCAAGGCCTCGTCCACATCGGAGTGGAGCACCCGGGCGGTGAGCCGGTTCTCCAGCAGGCTCTTTTTCAAGGAAAGGACCGAGACCAGGTCGTCCTCCAAGGCCGTCACCTCCCCGCCCATGTGGGCCAAGGGCAGGGTGAGGGCCCCGTAGCCTGCCCCCAGGTCCAGGATGCGCTTTCCCCGGACGCCTTCCCGGCCCATCTCCCCCACCAGGGCCTCCAGAAGAAGCGCCGAGGCCTTGTCCACCTTCCCGGCGGAAAAGACCCCAGGGAGGTGGAAGAAGGTGAAGGACTCCCCAAGAAGCGTGGCCTGGAAGCGGTGCCAGAGGGCGGGTAGGGGTGGGGCTTCCCTTTCCTTTTCCAGAAGGGCCACCCGCACCGGGCCTTCCCGCTTCAGCACCTTGCCGTAGCCCAAGAGGGCCTGGGCCTCCTTAAAGTAGCGCTCGAACCCCTTGTTCTTATCCCCGGCCAGATACACCCGCCCCCCCATCCGTAAGGCGCGGGCTGCGGCCACCAGGGTGGCCTCTACGTAAGCGGTGCCCCGGCCTGCGGGCAGGGCCAGGACCACCAGGTGGTAAGCGTTCCCCTCCGCCTCCCATGGAGGGGCGAGGTGGGCCCTTAGGCCGCTGGCCCCGAGGCAGCGGAAGGCGGCTTTAGAGGTCTCCAGCCTTTCCACCTCCATCCGGCCTTCCAGGGGAAGGCTTCCCAGACCCACCCCGGGGTTGGGGTCCAGGGCCCTTTCCCCGTAAGGCGTTACCACTTTTTGCAAGAGCTCATAGACCGGGTCCCGGTATCCCCGGGCCCCTGGCTTCACGTAAAGCACCCCTCCCGGCCGGGGTAAGGGGGTGAGGCGGTGGTACTCGGCTAGGGTCAGGCCCACAATGCTCCAGGATACGGGGCTTGGGGTGGATGGGCAAATGTGATAGTATTCCTTTTCAAGCCGCCCCCATGGCGGCAAGGAGGCAGACGTGGCCCTGGTCGTGCAAAAATATGGCGGCACCTCCGTGGGCGACCTGGAGCGCATCCACAAGGTGGCCCAGCGCATCGCCCACTACCGGGAGAAGGGGCATAGGCTGGCGGTGGTGGTTTCCGCCATGGGCCACACCACCGACGAGCTCATCGCCTTGGCCAAGCGGGTGAACCCGAGACCTCCCTTCCGGGAGCTGGACCTCCTCACCACCACCGGGGAGCAGGTTTCCGTGGCCCTCCTCTCCATGCAGCTCTGGGCCATGGGCATCCCGGCCAGGGGGTTTGTGCAACACCAGATCGGCATCCTCACCGATGGGCGCTTTGGCGATGCCCGGATCCTCGAGGTGAACCCCAGCCGCATTCAGGAGGCTTTGGAAGGAGGGTATGTGGCGGTGATCGCCGGCTTCATGGGCACCACCCCCGAGGGGGAGATCACCACCTTGGGCCGGGGAGGGTCGGACACCACCGCCGTGGCCATCGCCGCTGCCCTGGGGGCCAAGGAGTGCGAGATCTACACGGACACGGAAGGGGTCTACACCACCGACCCCCACCTGATCCCCGAGGCCCGAAAACTGGAGGTGATCGGCTACGACCAGATGCTGGAGATGGCCGCCCTGGGGGCCAGGGTCCTCCACCCCCGGGCGGTGTACTATGCCAAGCGTTACGGGGTGGTGCTCCACGTGCGCTCCAGCTTCTCCTATAACCCCGGTACCTTGGTGAAGGAGGTCAACATGGAGATGGGCAAGGTGGTGACGGGTGCGGCCTTGGATCTGGACCACGCCCAGATTGGGCTTATTGGGATCCCCGACCAGCCGGGGATCGCCGCCAAGGTCTTCCAGGCTCTGGCGGAGCGGGGTATCGCTGTGGACATGATCATCCAAGGGGTTCCCGGGCACGATCCTTCCCGGCAGCAGATGGCCTTTACCGTGAAGAAGGATTTCGCCCAGGAGGCCCTCGAGGCCCTGGAACCTGTCCTGGCCGAGATCGGGGGGGAGGCCCTTCTCCGCCCCGACATCGCCAAGGTCTCCATCGTGGGGGTGGGCTTGGCCTCGGCCCCGGAGATCCCCGCCAAGATGTTCCAGGCGGTGGCCTCCACCGGGGCCAACATCGAGATGATCGCCACCAGCGAGGTGCGCATCTCCGTCATCATCCCCGCCCAGTATGCGGAGGCGGCCCTAAGGGCGGTGCACCAGGCCTTTGAGCTGGATAGGCCCTGATGGAAAGGCTCTTCCTCTCCTGGGAGGAGCTCCTTCGCCTGGTGCGCCATCTGGCCGGGAGGCTTCAGGAAGAGGAGTTTGACCTCATCCTGGGCATTGCCCGGGGCGGGCTCATCCCCACGGCCCTTCTGGCCCAGGCCCTGAGTGCGCGGGATATCCTCACGGCGGCGGTGATGTTTTACGAGGAGGAGGAAACCCTACCTGAGCCCGTCTTCTTGCAGTTTCCCCCAGACCCTTTGCTCTTCGGTAGGCGGGTTTTGGTGGTGGATGACGTGTGGGACTCGGGGCGGACCGCCTTTGCGGTGAAAGCCCGGGTCCGCCAGGCGGGTGGGTTTCCCCTGGTGGCCACCCTGCACTTCAAGCCCGGCCGGAACCAGGTGCCGGACCAACCCGATGTGTACGCCAGTGCCACGGAGGCCTGGGTGGTCTACCCTTGGGCCCCGGAGGCCTGGATGAAAAGGTAAGCCACCCTGGCCTTGGGCCAGGGTGGGGTGCGAAGGCCCTAAATGAGCCCCAGAGCCTTTACCTGTTCCATCTCGTCCAGAAGCTCCTTTGCGGTGATCTCCATCCGCTTCCTGGCGAACTCGCCTATCTCCAAACCCCGGACGATCTCGTACCTCCCATCCTTGGCGGTGACGGGGAAGGAGTAGACGATCTCCTCGGGAACCCCGTAGGAGCCGTCGGAAGGGATCGCCATGGAAACCCAGTCCCCCTCAGGGGTGCCCAGGGCCCAGTCGCGGATGTGCTCAATGGCGGCGTTGGCGGCGCTGGCGGCGCTGGAGGCTCCCCGGGCCTGGATGATGGCCGCTCCCCTTTGGGCCACGGTGGGGATGAACTCCTTTTCGTACCACTCCATGTCCACCAGCTCCAAGGCGGGTTTGCCGTCCACCTCCGCATGGAAGAGGTCGGGGAACATGGTGGAGGAGTGGTTACCCCAGACGGCAATCCGGCGGATGCGGTCCACGGGGACCCCGGTTTTCTTGGAGAGCTGGGCCTTGGCCCGGTTGTGGTCCAGCCGGGTCATGGCGGTAAAGTTTCTGGGATCCAGGCCCTCTGCGTTTTTGTAGGCGATGAGGGCGTTGGTGTTGGCAGGGTTGCCCACCACCAGGACCTTGACCTGGCGCTTGGCCACCTCGGCCAGGGCCCGGCCCTGCTCGGTGAAGATCTTGCCGTTCATCTCCAGGAGGTCGCGGCGCTCCATGCCCGCCTTCCTGGGGGCCGCCCCCACCAAAAGGGCGTAGTCGGCGTCCTTAAAGGCCACCCTGGGGTCGTCCGTGGCCACGATACCCGCCAAGAGGGGGAAGGCGCAGTCCTCCAGCTCCATGATGACCCCTTCCAGGGCTCTCAGGGCCTGGGGGATCTCCAGAAGCTGCAGGACCACGGGCTGGTCCTTTCCCAGCATCTCCCCTGCAGCGATGCGGAAAAGAAGGCTGTAGCCGATCTGGCCTGCAGCGCCGGTGACCGCCACACGAACGGGGCTTTTCATCCTGTACCTCCCTGGGCCTATGCCCGAAAGGATTTTACCCTAGAGCTTCCGGTAGATGCGCCTTTCCGCCTCAATGGCCTGGTCCAGTTCCTGGATTTCTCGCAGGATCTCCAGGCTGGGGTTGCGCTGAAGCTCCTCTTTCAGCTTGGCCCGACGCTCCAGGTAATAGGCTTCCCGCAGGCGGGCCAGGGTTTTTTCCAGGATCTCTGGGAATCTGGGCTCGTCCACATGGGGGAGGAGCATGAGCCTCTCCAGGAGGATACCCCCCGCTTCCTTGCGGCTTAGCACCTGGCGCAGGTAGTCCCGCCTGGGTTCGCGGCGGGCCAGCTCCAAGAACTCAGAGAGCAGGGAGCCTTCCGGGGGCCATACGTGAAGGGCCGTGTGGTGCACCCACTCGGCAAAGCGCTCCTCCGGCAGGGAGAGGAGGAGGGCCATCACGTCCAGCTCCAAAAGGAGGACCCGGTTTTTGGGCTCCGCCCTGGGGGGTTGGGGGGGTGGGCGCCTGCCCCGCTTGAGGCTGGCCAGGTAGTCCTCCAGCTGGCGCGGGGAAAGCCCTAACCGCTCCACCACCAGGGCCTTGAGGCGGTCGGCCACGGGGTCAAAGGGCTCCGGGGAGAGCATCCTGGGGGTGAGGGCTTCCAGGACCTTGCGCTTGTGCTCGGGTCGGGTCAGGTCCAGGCCCCGGGTGGCTTCCTGGAAGCGGAACTCCACCTCGGGAAGGGCCTCCTCCAGGGCCTTTTGGAAGAGGGCCGGGCCCTCAGGAAGGAGGAGGAGCTCCCCGGGATCCTTGCTGGGCAGGCGCACGGCATAGAAGAGGAACTTCCGGGCCAAGGAGAGGTCCAGGCTCTGCAGGGTGGCCTTTTGCCCGGCCTCGTCGGCGTCAAAGGCCAGGTAGACCTCCCGCACCTCCTGCATCTCCAAAAGGCGAGCCTGCTCCTCGGAAAGCCCCGAGCCCAAAACCGCCACCGCCTCGGCGAAGCCCATCTGGTGTAGGGCGATGGCGTCAAAAAGCCCTTCCACCACGATGGCCCGCCCCTCGCGCAGTTTGGCCTTGGCCTCGGGGTAGGCGAAGAGCACCTCCCGCTTGCGGAAGAGGGGGGTTTCTGGGGAGTTCAGGTACTTGGGGGTTTCCTCCCCCAAGGCCCTTCCCGTGAAGGCCACGATCCGCCCCAGCTGGTCCTTGATGGGGAAGGTGATCCGGTTCCTAAAGCGGTCGTAGAAGCGCCCGTCCTTTTCCGCCAGGACCCCGGCCTTAAGGCCCTCCTCCGGGCTGATTCCGTGGCGGCTCAGGTGGGTGAGGAGGCCATCCCCCTTGGCCGGGGCATAGCCCAGGCCAAAGCGGGCAATGCTTTCTGGGCTGAGCCCTCGGGTTTCCAGGTAGGCCTGGGCCTCGAGGGAGGCCTTAAGCCCCTCCAGGAAGTACTCCTGGGCTACTTTTAGGACATCCAGAAGCTCCCGGCGCTTGGCGGGAGCCCCGCCCTTGGGGAGCTCCACCCCAGCCTCCTCCGCCAGGCGCTCTAAGGCCTCCCGGAAGTCCAGGCCTTCCATCTTTTCCACAAAGGCGAAGAGATCCCCTCCCGCCTTGCAACCGAAGCAGTGGAAGAGCCCTTTTTCCTCGTCCACGTAGAAGGAGGGGGTCTTCTCCTGGTGAAAGGGGCAGAGGCCCCTCCAGCGGCCGCGGCCTGCGGGCTTCAAGGCCACGTACCGGGAAACCACCTCCCTTAGGGAGAGGCGGCGTTTAATGGCCTCTACCGCATGAGCCGCCTCCATTCTACCCCCCGCTCACGCCAAAGCCTCAGGACCCACCTTCCCAGGATACCGTATCCCCGGAGGTTCCCTTGGGGTTCCTCCCCCAGGAGGACCTTCTGCCACACGTGAGTTAAGGGCACAGAGGGGGTAAATCCCAGGAGGTGTTCCACCTTCTCCCCCCCTTCCAGGAGGAGCTGGGCCCGGAGGAGCCGGGCCACCTCCAGGTGCACGGCGAAGCCCGTGCGGTGGGTCTGGTAGAGGAGGTACTGGGAGAGGGTCTGGGCCCTCCTTGGGGCCTTGGGCCACAGGTAAAGGGCCAGGGAGGTCAGGGCCAGGTGGTAAACGTAGGGGTTGGAAAGCTGGCGCGCCTCCCTCAGGGCTTCCTTGAGGAGGGGGGTGGGGTCCAGGCCCTTTTGCCAGCGGTGGTGGGCCAGGGCCAATACCCCTAGGGCCTTGCCGTCCGGGTGGCGCAGGGTCGCCTGGAAGAGATCCTCCCGGAAGCGCCCCCTTAGGGTCCAGGCGGAGAGGAGGGCGGCAGCCAGCCAGGGGTGGGGCATCTGGCGGTAGGCGGCCTCGCCCTCCTCCAGGGCCTCCGCTAGGCGGCCGGTTTCCAGGAAAAGGCGGATCCGGGTGGCGTGAAAGCGGGTTTCCGACTCCGGGTCGCCCCCAGGCCTTTCCCGGAGCAGGGCCTCCGCTTCGGCGTAGCGGCCCAGGTCCATGAGGAGGCCTGCCCTAAGGCTTTGCCGGTGGAGGCGTAGGGAAGCGGGGACAAGGGGATGGGGCTCGGTGAGGACCTCCAGGGCTTGCCGGGGCTGGAAGGCCCGCCAAAGGGCCCCCGCCACCCTAAGCCGGGCCTGGGCCTCCTCCAGGGGGTAGGGCCTGAGGCTAGGCAGGAGGGGAAGGAGGTCTAAGGGATGCTGGGCCTGGCGGAGGGCTTCCAGCACGGGGTCTTCGGACCTAGGGCCCCCTTGGGCCTCCTCCGCTTGGCCTAAGGAAGCCTGGGCATCCTGGAGCTCCTTGGCCAAGGCATCCCGCCAGGAGGGTGGGGCGGCCTTCAGGGCCTCCTGGTAAAGGGGTATGGCCTGTTCGGGGTGGCCTTGCCGCCAGGCGGCCTGAGCGAGAAGCCTCAGGGCCTGCACCGCCTCCTGCACCTGCCCGGCCTGCTTCAGGTGGTAGGCCATGGACCAGATGGCCCCCTTTCCCCGGTAAAAGCGGGCCGCCGCCTGGTGCCAGGCCTTGGCCCGCTCCTCCGGCACCAGGGCCCGGGCCGCCTGGATCACCTGGGGCAGGGGCCTGCCCCCTTGGGTGAAGCCCTCCTCCTCCAGGCGCCAGGCGGAGAAGGGGCCCGCCAGCTCCCAGAGGAGTTCCTCCAGGTCTCCTTGCCGTCCTTGGAGGGAGGGTGGGTCCTGCTCCAGCACCCCAAGGATCAAAAGGGCCTGGCGTTCCGCCGGGGGGAGGGCGTCTAAGGCGGGTTGCAGGGCCAGTAGGGGAGGGGCCTTGAGGCCCTGGACCTCCAGGATAGGCTGGAATAAAGGCCTGCGGCTTTCCGCCAGGACCGAAAGGTTGGGGAAGGAGTGCCGAAGAAGGGCCCGCAGGATGCGATCTGGGGCATGGAGGTTTTTGGCCACCAGGAGAAGGGGGTGGGGCAGGTTTTGCAAAACCCTTTTCCAGGCTTCGTAAATGGCAGCCTCCAGGGTGGTGCGATCCCAAGGGGGGCGGGCCACCCTGGCCGACCTATCCCCTTCGGGGCCCTTTTCCTCGAGGCCCAGGCTGTAGCGCCAGGCCAGGGAAAGTTCGGGGGAAAGGTCCGCCAGGGCTAAGAGGGCTTCCGGTTCGCCAAAGGCCTTCTCCACCGCCTGGCGCAGGGTGGTCCGCAAGGGGGTTTCCGGCCCCATACGCTCCAGGACCACCACGGGGTGAGGGAAGGCTTCCAAAAACTTCTCCAGAAGAAGGGTTTTGCCGCTTCCTGGGGGGCCCACCAGGTTCAGGCGGGCGGGGAAGCGACCGAAGGTTTTCTGAAGGAGGGCAAGAAGCGCCTGGCCGTCAGGGTCAAGCTTCACCTGGACCGCCTTCACCCGGGACACCTCCACCGCTCCCAGGCCCTTGGCCTCCCGGAGGCCCAGGCCTTCCGCCTCCACCCCTGGGGCCAGGGCCAGGGTTTGGGGCTCGGTGAGCACCTCCCCAGGAAGGGCCATCTTGCTGAGCCTTTCCGCCAGGACCACCGGGGGGCCCACCGCGGTGGGTTCCCCTGCCTGGCCGCTTCCCAAGGGGGCCCAAAGCACCTCGCCGCTGGCTACCCCGGCGCGGGCGGGTAGGCGGGAGGTGCGCACCATCTCCAAGGCGGCCTCCAGGGCCCGCCAGGGCTCTTGGCCTCGAGCCTTGGGGGCCCCAAAGAGGACCAGGATCCCATCCCCCAGGAAGCGGTGGACGAACCCTCCTTTGGCCCGGGCCACGCGAGCGGCCTCCTCGAGGGCCTCCTGCAGGTGAAGGTAGGCCACCTGGAGACCAGCCTGGAAGTGCTGGCTGGAATCCACCAGATCGTAAAAGAGAACGCTTACATACCGCCTTTCCTCGGGCAAAAGGGCCCCCAGGGCCCGGCCGCAGGCCATGCAGAAACGGGCCTCAGGGGGGTTCTTCTGCCCGCATTCGCAGCGCATCTCACTCCCGGAAGAGCATTAGAGGTGGCCAGAGGAGCACCTCGGCCATCTCCGGCAAGGGATCTTCCGCATACACCACCAGGGGCAGGAGGCTTTCCAGCAAGTAAAAGCCCTCGCCCAAGGGGAGGGCTTTTCCCCCTAGGCGGTAGGACGCCCCCTCCCGTTGCCAGAAGGCCTCCCTTCCGAGGGGTTTGGCCTCCCGCACCATTCCGTGCAGGAGCACCCAGGTGGGGCCGGTGGGGGCAGGAGGGGTACCCCGGTCAAAGGCGTAGAAGACCTGGCCCCGGGCCAGGCCCTCCAGCAAGGGGCTTCCCCAAGGTTCGGGGAACAGGTAAGCCTCCACCCCATGGGCTCGGAAACGGGCGAAGAAGGCCTCGGGGCTTTCCTCTATGGCGCGGCCGGTGGCAGTGGCCCTGGGGGTCATGGGTAAAGTCTAATGCAGGGTCCTCTGGGGTAGGGAGAGGGTGAGGTTGGCGGCCAGGAAAAGGGCCGCTTCCTTGTCCAGGTACTGGTTGCCGTTGCCGCACTTGGGGGAGAGGACGCACCGGGGGCAACCTTCCTGGCAGGGGCAGGCCTTGAGGAGCTCCAAGGCCGCCTGGATCCACTGGGGGAAGCGGCGGGCCGCCTGGCGGGCGTAGCCCACGCCCCCGGGGTAGCCGTCGTAGATGAAGATGGTGGGGCCGCTGCCCGAGGGCAGGGGCCTGGGGTAGAAGGGGTAGGAAAGCCCCCCAATGTCCTGCCTTTCCGCCAGGACGAAAAGGGGCAAAAGGCCGATCAGGGTGTGCTCCAGGGCGTGGATGCCCCCGGGGATCCGGTGGGGTGGGACCACCAAGGGGGGGTGGAACCAAAGGGCCTCGGTGGGGAAAGAGATCTCGGGGAGCTCCAAGGGGATTTCCTCCAGAACGCTCCCGGTGAAAAAGCGCTTTTTGGCGTAGGCCACCACCCTTTCCCGCAGTACCACCTGGCCCACCCAGACCCCATGGCCCAGGGGCTCCCCCGAGAGAACCTCCAGGTCGGTTTCCGCCCGGGGCTCGGTGTAGTAGTCCTCGAGGGCGGGAAGAAGCCAGATCTCCCGCCTTTGGGGGTCAATGTTCCGCACCAGGTAGCTTTCCCCCCCGTGCAGGTAGACCGCCCCCGGGTGGGCCTCCCAGTAGGCCTGGCGCTCGTCCAGATAGCCCAGGACCTCCCCATCCGGGCCCTTTAGGGTGAAGGTGCCACCCAAGCCCCTTAAGGATAGGTCCCGGTGGGGATGGCGCTTGGGGGTGTAGTAGCGGCCCTCCTTCTCCTTGAGCTGGGTCAGGGCCTCCGGGCAGAGGATCTCTTCCCGCAGGAGGGGTTTCTCCCAGGCGGCGGCGTGCAGGTGGAGGGGGCAGAGCACGGGGTTTTGCGGATCCGCCACCGCCACCTCGGGAGGGGTCCTTAGGAGGAGTTCGGGCCGGTGGAGGAAGTACTCGTCCAAGGGGTCCTCCCGGGGGATGTAGACCACCAGGGCCCTCCGTCTCCCCCTTCCCGCCCTGCCCGCTCGCTGCCAGAAGGCGGAGATGGACCCGGGATACCCCACCAGGGCCACGGCGTCCAGCTCCCCGATGTCCACCCCCAGCTCCAAGGCGCTGGTGGAGACCAGGACCCGCACCTCCCCAGACTTCAAGCCCTCCTCCAGGCGGCGCCTTTCCTTGGCGGTGTAGCCCGCCCGGTAGGGGCGCACCTTAGGGTGGGCGGCGTAGCGGGCGATGAGCTCCGCGCTTTTCCGGGCGTTGGTGAAGATGATTCCCCTTAAACCCCCTTCCGCCAGGGCCCGGGCCAGGTAGGCGGCCTCCAGGAGGGGGCTTCGCCTCCTTTCCCCCTTGGCGTCCAGGGGCTTGGGAAGGAGCACCAAAAGCTCCCGTTCCGAGCGGGCCACCTCCTCCCGTAGCTCCACGAAGGAAAGGCCGGTCAAGCTTTGGGCGTGCTCCTTGGCGTTGCCGATGGTGGCGCTGGCGGCGATCACCTGGGGGTTGGCCCCGTAGTGGCGGGCCAGGCGCAAAAGGCGGAAGAGGACCAGGGCCACGTGGGTGCCGAAGACCCCTCGGTAGGCGTGAAGCTCGTCCAGCACCAGGTAGCGGAGCCGGGAAAGGAAGGGGGCCCACTCCCCGTGCCGGGGCAGGAGGCCGAAGTGGAGCATGTCGGGGTTGCTGAGGAGGACCAGGCCCTCTTGGCGAGCCTTCCGCCTAAGGTCGGCGCGGGTGTCCCCATCGTAGGGATAAACCCCTTGGACCCCCAAGGCCTCGGCCATGGCCTTGAGGCGCCGCAGTTGGTCGTGGGCCAGGGCCTTGGTGGGGAAGAGGAGGAGGCTGGTTTCCCCCTCCAAAGCCGCCTTGAGCACCGGGGCCTGGAAGACCAGGCTTTTGCCGGCGGCGGTGGAGTAGGCCATGACCACGTTTTTCCCTTCCTCCACCCTAAGGAGGGCTTCCTTCTGGTGGGCGAAGGGCTTTAGGCCCAAGGCCTCGAGGACCCCGGCGAAGGCTCCCCGGTAGGGGACGGTCTTGGGGGGACTGGGGGGAAGGGTACGGGCAAAGACGATCCGTCCTCGGAACTCCGGGTCGGCCTCCAGCCAGTCCCGGTAGCTTTCCCATCCCCTTAAGGCCTCGGGCAGCACCCTTCCATTATGGCTTTTTGCGGCTTGCGTCTAGAGTTCCCTGACCCAGACCTCGTGGATCACGGGGTGGCCGTGGTAGGGGGCCCAGAAGGGGCTGGCCCGCTTGGCCCAGAGGCGGAAGCCCAGGCTCCCGTAAAGCTTCCGGGCGGCGGCGTTGGCCCGGGTGGTGGAAAGCTGCACGCCCTTTACCCCTTTTCTCCTTAAACACTCCAGGAACTCGGCCAAGAGGGCCTTGCCTATGCCCCTGCCCTGGGCCTTGGGATCCACGGCGATGTGGAGGTGGGCGGGGTAAAGGCTCTTGGGGGCCTTAGGGCCTGGGAAGAGAAGGAGCCTCAGGAGGTAGCGGAGGTGGGGAAGAGGTGGTCCGTAACAGCCTAGGAGAAGCTTGAAGAGAAGGAGCGGCATGCGGGGAAGGAGGTAAAGGGTGAGGGCGAGGTCCGAACAGGCGCCCAGGATGTAGCCCAGGACCTCCCCTTCTTCCTCCGCCACCCGGGGGCAGCATCCCCGCCTCAGGTAAGGGGCTACGAAGAGCTCCCCCCAAAGCTCCTGGCTAGGGAAGACCAAAGCGCCTTCCCGCCCCAGGAGGAGGGTCCTGTGGGAAAGCCTGGTGATGGCGGGGAGGTCTTTTTCCTCGGCGGGGCGAAGGAGGACCACGGGACCACTTTAGCCCGTACAATGCCCCTTGTGCGCCGCCTGGCTCCCTGGCAGTGGCTACTTCTCCTTTTGGCCCTCTACCTGGTGTTGGCGGAGGCCTTAAGGCTTTGGCTGGGCCTCCTCTGGGCGGAGCGGGTGGGGCTCATCCTGGCGGCCCTGGGGGTTTGGGCCTTCATCAATGGACGGTTCCTCTTCGCCTACTACCACGCCCTTACCACCTCCTTCCGGGTGCGGAGGCTTCCTCCCCATCCGGAACCCCAGCCGGGGGAACACCTTCTCCTGCTGGCCCCCCATCCGGACGACGAGGTGCTGGCGGCGGCGGGTCTGATGCGCCGCACCCTCCTAAGGGGAGGGCGGGTGAGCGTGGTCTACCTCACCTCGGGGGATGCCTTTGACCTGGCCGCGGGAAGCCCTTTGCCCTCCAAGGAGGCCATGCGCCGCCTAGCCTTAAGGCGCATGGTGGAGGCCTGGCGGGGCCTCGAGGTCCTGGGCCTTCCCCGGGATAGCGCCTATTTCCTGGGGTTTCCCGACCAAGGGCTTTTCGCCCTCTTCACCACCCACTACTACCTGCCCTACGAAAGCCCCTACACGGGGCTTAAGGCGGTGGCCTACCCCGGGTGTTACCGCCTGGGGCTTCCCTATACGGGCAAGGCCCTGGAGGCCACCTTAGTGGAGCTTTTGGCCACCCTTAAGCCCAGCCGCATCCTCCTGCCAAGCCCTCTGGACGCCCACCGGGACCATCAGGCCACCGCCTACTTGGGCATGCAGGCGGCGGCCTCCTTGGGCATGGAGGGGAGGCTGGAGTATTACCTCATCCACGGGGGGTACCAGTACCCCCTGCCCAAAGGGCTTCATCCCCGGCTTCCCCTCTACCCGCCCCCTAGGGGAAGGGGCCTCCCTTGGCGCCGCTTTCCCCTGAGCGAGGAGGAGGTGAGGCTGAAGGAAAAGGCCATCCGTGCCCACCGAACCCAGATGCGGCTTCTGGGCCGGTTCCTCTTGGCCTTCGTGCGGCAAAACGAGCTCTATAGCCCCTTACCCATCCCTGCCCGGGAGGCCCTAGCCCCGGAGGAGGAGGGGTGGGCCGTCCTCCAGGGGCGGGAGGTCGTCTAGGCTTTCCAGGCCGAAGACCTCCAGGAAGCGCTCCGTGGTGCCGTAAAGCTTGGGCCGGCCCGGGGCTTCCTTCTCGCCCACCACCCGGATGAGCCCCCGTTCCAAGAGACTGTCCAGGACTCCCTCCACGCTTTTGCCCCGCATGGCCTCCAGCTCCGCCCGGGCCACGGGCTGGTGGTAGGCGATGAGGGCCAGGACCTCGAGGGCCGCCTTGGAAAGCCGAGGCGGGCTGGGCTTGAGGACCTTTTCCACGGCCCCTAGAACTCCCTCGTGCACCACCAGCCGCCAGCCTCCCGCCACCCGTTCCAGGGCTACCCCTAGGCTTCCTTCCTTGAGTTCCGCCTCCAGGGCCTGGAGCGCCCTCAGGAGCCCCTCTTCCGGATGGCCCAAGGCCTTTAGCTCCCGTAAGGACACGGGCCTGCCGGCGGCGAAGAGGACGGCCAGAAGCTCAGCTTTCAGGCTAGGCATCTCGTAGGTAAGGCCAAAGGGCCTCCTTGGGAATGGCCCCTTCCCTTAGGACCTCCCCCGTGCGCAGGTCCACCACGCTGGAGGCTAGGCCCTTAGCCTCCCCAGGGAAGACATAGTCCACGCCGAAGGCCCGGGCCTCGGCCTCCGTGCGCACCGGGGGTTCTCCGCTTTTGTTGAGGCTGGTGGCGGCGGCGTACCCCCCTACCCGGCGGAGAAGCTCCCTGAGAACCCCATGGTCGGGCATCCTTAGCCCCACGGAGCCGTCCTTGCTGATCCAAGGGGGGATTCCTCGCCCCGGTACCACCACCGTGAGCCCTCCAGGCCAGAAGGCCTCCACCAGGCGCAAGAACTTCTCCTCCAAAAGCCCCAGGTCCGCTAGCCCTAGGGCGCTATCCAGATCCGCCACCAGTACCTGCAAGGGCTTCTCCTCCCCCCGTCCCTTCAGGGCGTAGATGCGCCGGCAGGCGGCCTCGTCCTCCAGGTGGGCCAACACCCCCCATACGGTGTCGGTGGGAAAGGCCACCAGGCCGCCCTCCTTCAGGGTCTTGGCCGCCTGGCGTAGCTCCTTCTGGTATACTTCTGCCATGCCAGTCTACCAGTATAAGGCCCGCGATCGCCAGGGCCGCCTGGTGGAGGCCACCGTCGAGGCGGAGGACCTGCGCACCGCCGCCAGGCTCCTGAGGGACCGGGGCCTTTTCGTGGCCGAGATCAAGGAGCCGGGGAGGGGCCTCCAGGCCGAGGTGCGCCTTCCTGCCCTGGAGAGGGGTCCTGGCCTTAAGGACCTGGCCATCTTCTCCCGGCAGCTGGCCACCATGCTGGGGGCGGGGCTCACCCTTCTCCAGTCCCTTTCCATTCTGGAAAGGCAGACGGAGAACAAGAAGTTCCGGGAGATCATCAAGAAGGTCCGCACCGACATTGAAGGGGGCATGGCCTTCTCCGATGCCCTGGCCAAGCACAAGCTCTTCTCCCGGCTTTACGTGAACCTGGTGCGGGCTGGGGAGACCTCGGGGGGCTTGGACGTGATCCTGGACCGCTTGGCCAGCTTCCTGGAAAAGGAGCTGGAGCTGAGGGGCAAGATCCGTAGCGCCCTGACCTACCCCACCATCGTCTTCGTCTTCGCCGTGGGCGTGGCCTACTTCCTCCTTACGGGCATCGTGCCCCAGTTCGCCCAGATCCTTACGGATTTGGGCTCGGAGCTCCCCCTCCTCACCCGCTTCCTCATCGCCCTTTCGGACTTCCTCCGGGCCGCCACCCTGCCCCTTTTGCTGTTGGCCGTGCTCCTTTTCTTCGTCTACCGCTGGTACTACGGCACCCCCCAGGGGCGGAAGGCGATTGACCGCGTGAAGCTCCGCATTCCCGTCTTCGGCAACCTCAACCGCAAGACGGCGGTGGCCCGTTTTTCCCGCACCCTGGCCCTCCTCCTTTCCAGCGGGGTGAACATCGTGGAGTCCTTGGACATCACCAAGGGAACGGCGGGCAATAGCGTGGTGGAGGAGATCGTGGACACGGCTAAGCTCAAGGTGCAACAAGGGGAACCCTTGAACCTTACCCTGGCCCAGCACCCCTTCGTCTTCCCCCCCATGGTGAGCTCCATGGTGGCCATCGGCGAGGAGACAGGGGCCTTGGATACCTTGCTTTCCAAGATCGCCGACTTCTACGAGCGGGAGGTGGACGAGGCGGTGGCCAGCCTCACCGCCGCCATCGAGCCCCTCATGATCATCTTCCTAGGCGTGATCGTGGGCATGATCGTGGCGGGGATGTTCCTGCCCCTCTTCAAGATCATCGGCACCCTTTCCGCGCAATAAGCTTCTCGGCCACCTCCGGGGGAACCGGCATCACGGAAAGCCGGTTCCCCTTCTTCACCAGGGGGTGGTCTGGGGGAAAGCAGGCCCGTAGCTCCGCCAGGGGGATGAGGGGCCAGGCCTCGAGGAAGGCCACCTCCACCGTGTACCAGCGGGGCTTTTCCCGGGTGGCCTTGGGGTCGAAGTAGGGGCTGGTTGGGTCAAACTGGGTGGGGTCGGGGATGTGGGTGGCCACCACCTGGCAGAGCCCGGCGATCCCTGGGGGGTTGGCGCCCGAATGGTAAAAAAAGCAAAGATCCCCCAGCTGCATCCGCATCAGGTAGTTCCGGGCCTGGTAGTTGCGCACCCCATCCCAGATGGCCTTGCCCTCCCGCTTTAGGTCCAGGATGCTGTACACCTCGGGTTCGGACTTGAGAAGCCAGTAGGCCATGGCCCAAGTCTAAAGGGGCCTTTAGTGGGTACAAAGCCCTTCTCTGAAGGATCAGGGGAAGATTGGGGTATGCGGGGCCTGGTGTTGGTATCCCTATTTCCTTTCCGCCTGCACCCTGACCCTGGAGGTGGTCTACCCCGGCCACCGCATCACGGGCCTGCGGACGCAGGGCACCTACTGCACCGCTTACGACACCCAGCTGGACTTCGCCTTTGACCTGGAGGGAAGGTGGACGGGCTGGAGTTTTTCTGGCTGCCGGAAGGGGTTACTCCCGACCGGGCACGCCCGCAGGAGCGGTATGCCCTCTTTGGTCCCATCTGTGCGGGGCGGGTGGAGGGCTTCTTGGAGGTGAGCCCGGGGGGTGAGGTGCGGGCGGTGTCCCTTACCTCGCCTGGAAGCCTTTCCCTGAGGCCGCAGGGGATCATCGTGGAGCCCTTTCCCGACCGGAGGCTTTGGCTCAGGGGGTACACCGGGGGCCTGGCCGGGCCCTTGGTGCCGGCGGCCAACCGGGTGCGCCCAGACTCCTCCCCCTTCTGCGACCCCACCTGGTAGCCTTAGGGCATGGTGGGGGTTCAGGAAACCAGGGGGGTAAGGGCTGAACTGAAGGCCCTTTTTGGACCAAGGGCCCTCCTTTCCCCGGCGGAAAAGGGGGTTTACCGCTACGACGCCATCCTGGTGGGACAAGAGCCCCTGGCGGTGGTCCTGCCCCAAACCCGGGAGGAGGTGCAGGCCCTGGTGCGCCTGGCCCGGAAGTACCGCCTTCCCCTGGTTCCCCGGGGTGCGGGAAGCGGCCTAAGTGGGGGGGCGGTGCCCGAGGAGGGGGCCATCGTGGTGGCCTTCACCCGCATGACCCGCTTGGAGCTGGACCCTGTAGGGCGCACCGCCTGGGCCGAGCCTGGGGTGACCACAGCCAGGATCTCGGAGGAGGCCAGGCCCTATGGGCTTTTCTATCCCCCAGACCCCGCCTCTTGGCGCACCAGCACCCTGGGGGGCAACCTGGGGGAGAACGCCGGGGGACCCCTTTGCTTCAAGTATGGGGTCACGGGAGACTACGTGCTGGAGCTGGAGTTTGTGGATGCCTTTGGGGAGGCGCACCGCCTGGGCCGTAAGGCCTACGACCTGCCTGGCCTCCTCATCGGCTCGGAAGGGACCCTGGGCCTGATTACGGGGGTGCGGGTGCGGCTTCTTCCCCTTCCCCGGTACCGGGCCACCTTGATGGCGGCCTTCCCCCAGGTGGGCGCTCTGGCGGAGGCGGTCTCCCGGGCCATCGCCCTGGGGGCGGTGCCCGCCAGGCTGGAGTTTTTGGACCCCATCTGTACGGGCGCCGTGGAGGACTACCTGGGCATGGGCCTTCCCCGGGGGCACGCCCTTCTCCTGGCGGAAACGGATGGGGAGGACCTCGAGGTGGTCCAAGAGGAGCTTTCCCTCTTGGAGAGGACGGCCCAGGAACTTGGGGCCAGGGTGCAAAAGGCGCGGGACGAGAGGGAGGCGGAGGCCCTTTGGCGGGCTAGGCGGAGCGTGAGCCCCGCCTTGGGCCGCATCCGCCCCAAGCGGGTCAACGAGGACATCGCCGTGCCCAGAAGCCAGCTTCCCGAGGTGGTGCGGGAGATCCAGGCCTTGGGGGAGGCCTACGGCCTGGTGGTGGCCCAGTTCGGCCACATCGGGGATGGGAACCTGCACCCCAACATCCTCTTCGACCCCAGGAGGGAAAGCGAGGAGCGGGTCTGGGAGCTGGCCCACGAGATCGCCCGGGTGGCCCTACGGCATGGCGGCGCGCTTTCCGGGGAGCATGGCATCGGCCTCATGAAGCGGGAGTTCATGAGGGAAGCGGTGGAGGAAGGGACCCTGGAGGCTTTCCGCACCGTAAAGGCCACCCTGGATCCCCAAGGGCTCCTGAATCCGGGAAAGGTCCTGCCCTAGCGGGTCTATTTTCACAGGGTTTTGACGGGAAGGGGTCTACCCTGGAAGCATGGATGGCCGGGGCCGGGTCTTCTACTTGGCCAGCTGGGCGGGGATGGCCCTGGGCCTTTTGCTCCAGGTGAGGCGCTTCCCGCCCCAGGGCCTGGAGGTTCTCCTCTACCTTTTGCTGGTCCTCTGGGCCCTTTGGGCCATGAGCCGGGGCCCCAAGGTGGCGCCCCGCCTTCTCCTCCATCCTCTAGGTGCCTATCTGCTTTTTGAGATGTGGCGGATGGGGGAGGGCTGGCCCCTGGCTGGGTTCTTCACCCCGGCCCTCTACCTGCTTTCCGGGTTCGCCTATCCTCCTTGGTCCTTGGGGTATCTTTGGGGGGCCTTTTGGGGTGGGGTCTTGGTCCTGGCCCCCCTGGTGTGGGGCCGGAACCTGGACCCTTGGCCCCATTTTGCGGTAAGCCAGGCTATCCTCTACAGCCTCACCTTCCTCCTGGCCCGGTTCCGAGAACTTCATGGCCAGATGCGCTTTTGGAAGGAACAAGCCCTAACCTGCCCCCTCACCGGCCTTCCCAACCGCCGGGCCTTGGAGATGGCCCTAGAGCGGGAGGCGGCCCGGGTGGAGCGGGGGGAAAAGCCCTTTAGCCTGGTGATCCTAGACCTGGACGACTTCAAAAAGGTCAACGACACCCGCGGCCACCTGGTGGGGGACCGGCTCCTCAAGGAGGTGGCCCAGTACCTGGTGGCCCACGTCCGCCAGGGGGACCTGGTGGGGCGCTGGGGTGGGGAGGAGTTTGCCATCCTCCTTCCTAGGACCGAGGGGGAGGAGGCGGTGGGGGTGGCGGAGAGGCTTAGAGCGGGGCTTAGTGGCGTCGGTATTACGGGAAGCTTTGGGGTGGCGGAGTATAGAGGGGACCTGCAGGACCTCTTCCAGAGGGCCGACAGGGCCCTTTACCGTGCCAAGGAGGAAGGGAAGAATCGGGTGGAGCAGGAGGGTTAGAAAAAAGAGGGGGTGTGGGGGAGCTATAATCCCCCGGTTTCCAAGATAGCCCTACGGGCTGACCAAACCAGGGATACATGGGTCAGCGGAGCTATATGCGACAGAAGGGAGCTTAGCTCCCCCACGTGCTCCGGAGGTTCATTTGGGGTAGGGGCCCCAAAGCGGAGCACATAGCCTAGTGGGCGGCGGATGTTCTACCATAGAATGGAGGCACAGTGATCAGAAAGGCCTTCAAGTACCGTCTATACCCCACCAAGCCATAGAGAAAAGACCTAGAGCGTACCCTCTATCTATGCCGGCAGCTCTACAACGCGGCACTTCAGGAGCGTAGAGAGGCCTACAAGAAGGCTAA
Organism: Thermus caldifontis; assembly: GCF_003336745.1. Lineage (NCBI taxonomy): Bacteria > Thermotogati > Deinococcota > Deinococci > Thermales > Thermaceae > Thermus > Thermus caldifontis. The sequence continues at coordinate 32,043 of NZ_KZ851837.1, forward strand.
AAGGACCATCAGTTTCTATGAGCAGAAGAAGTACCTGCCCGAGATAAGAGCTGAGTTACCAGAATACAAGCATATCCATTCCCAGGTCTTACAGAATGTCATTCCTTCGTTTGCTACCTTAAAGCTCCACCCCAGCCATTTGCAGCAGGACATGGCTGCGGA
>NZ_KZ851838.1:0-6324 GCF_003336745.1 Thermus caldifontis
AGGCTTTTGGGGGTTCACATGCAAGAAAGGAGCATGGTGTACAAAGTTAGGGGCGCAAATCACCCCTTATCTCTCATGTCTGCTAGTGGTGTCAAGTAGCAAACGAAGGAATGAAGCTTCATGTTACGGGCAAGCCCCAAAGGTACGATACCACGCCCTATTCTGCGCGCTCTTCAAGCTTTAGCCCAAAGCCCCATCAATGCCTCCGCCTTGGCCATGGCGGAGGGGCAAGACTTTGCCCACGACACCCTTTACCGGGCCCTGAACCAACCCCTGGCCCTGTTCTTCCAATACGCCTTGGAGCTTTGCCAAAGGATGGGCGGGCTGAAGCGAGGTTACCTGATCCTTGATGACGTCCTCATCCAGCGCTACCGCTCAGGCAAGCTGGGCCTGAGGAAGGCCCGGGACACCTCCACGGGGGGCTGGGTGTATGGACTGTCCCTGGTGGTGCTAGGGTGGACGGACGGAAAGCGGCGGATTCCCCTGGCCTTCCTCCCCTACTTTGGTGGGGAAGAGGAGAGCAAGCTGGACCTAGCCCTGGCCCTGCTGAGTTGGGCAAGGGAGGAGGGTTTCCAGCCGGAGGGGGTACTGTTTGACGCTTGGTATGCGGCAAAGCAGGTCCTGGGGTGGCTCCATGCCCACGGCTGGCCTTTTGTCACGAGGTTCAGGTGTAACCGTGTGCTGGAGGGTGTTCAGCTCAGGAGGCATGGGGGAACCCGCTGGGTGAAGGCGGGGAGGCTGAGGGGCCTGAGCTTTGCTGTGGGGGTGCTCAAGCATGGGGGGAAGTTCTACGGGACGAATCGGGCGGGATGGTGGGGGATGAAGATGAAGGAGGTCTACCGGATACGGCAGGGGATTGAGGAGATGTTCCGTGGGCTGCAGCAGGAGTTGGGGTGGACGGGGCATCGGCACTGGCGTAGGGCCAAGCTGCTGGCCCATCTGGCCTTGGGGCTGGTGGTTTATGGGCTGATTGAGTGTCAGCGAGAGGGGCTGGGGTTAAGCTTCTACCAATGCCGACGGAGACTGATAGCAGGTAAGCTGAAGTTGGACCTCAGCCCTCTGTTATCCGTGCAGGGACAGACTGCGTAAGTCCAGTTTTATCTGAGCTCCGACAACAAGGGATGGGGTCTAGTGGGTGATGCCAACGGTACTGCGGTAACCAACTTCCCTTACCGCCCTGTGAGCGGGTTCGCCAGCGGGGACCGGTACGTGGCCATGGCTGTTGCTGGTGACAACTCCAACGTGCTGGAGCGCTTCAAGGGATTCACAGCCGGAAATGCCAGCCTTACCTTGCCCAATCCTTGGCCAACAGGTAGCCTTACCGTGACTTGCGAAGCCCATCCCACGGTGAGCGGCCTCGCCTATACAGACCCCAACCTGCGTGCCTATGGGGTCGAGCTTAAAGACAGCTCCCTCATCTACCAGGTAACGCTGAGCAAAGGGTGGCTGGGCAGTGCCACCAGCTATGGTGTACCGGATCTTTCCAGCCAGCTTGCCTATACCCCCTTCGCCTCGTTCACCACGGTCTATGTTTCCGTGAGCGCCATCCTCTCTCCCCAGCCAGTCCTGGGGTTAGATAGCAGTGACCCCGCCTCTTTTAGCGCCACTACCGACATCTCCCTTGTGCACGCCATCGACTCTTATACCCAGAGCGGCACAGGCAGCATCAGCCTTCCCTAGCCAGAGGGAGCTTTGTGGCGGCAGGGTGCCCCATTGGGTACCCTGCCTTGTCTACAATGGGGGCCATGGTGCCTTTGGAAACCCTCAGGGCCTGGCTCCTCGAGGACCTCGGCCACAGGGACCTCACCACGGCCCTCACGGTGCCGGAGGACCTAACGGGTCAGGCGGTCATCGTGGCCAAAGAAGAAGGGGTCATCGCTGGGCTTCCCATCGCCCAGGAGGTGTTTTCCCTGGCGGATGCCCGCATTGCCTTCACCCCGTTGCTGCAGGAAGGTGAAAGGGCAAGACTAGGCCAGGAGGTGGCCCGCCTCGAGGGGCCCCTAAGGGGCATCCTGGCCGGGGAAAGGCTGGCCCTCAACCTCCTGCAGCGCCTCTCGGGCATCGCCACCCTCACCCGGGCCTACGTGGAGGCCCTAGCGGGTACCAAGGCCCAGGTCCTGGACACCCGCAAGACCACTCCGGGCCTCAGGGCCCTGGAGAAGTATGCGGTGCGGGTGGGCGGGGGGAAGAACCACCGCTTTGGCCTCTTTGACGGCATCCTCATCAAGGAAAACCACATCCGGGCGGCAGGGGGTGTAGCCGAGGCGGTGCGGAGGGCCAAGGCCCATGCCCCCCACTACCTCAAGGTGGAGGTGGAAGTGACGAACCTGGCCGAGCTGGAAGAGGCCTTGGAGGCGGGAGCCGACCTGATCCTGCTGGATAACTTCCCCCTCGAGGACCTCCAGGAAGCTGTACGCCGGGCGGGGGGGCGGGTGCCCCTGGAGGCCAGCGGCAACATGACCCTGGAAAGGGCCCGGGCCGCCGCCCAAGCGGGTGTGGAGTATGTGAGCGTAGGGGCCCTCACCCATTCCGCCAAGGCCTTGGATCTCTCCCTCCTGGTGGTGCAGCCATGATGGCATGGTGTGCTACCATAAGGGCATGGTGCGGACCCAGGTACAGCTCACCGAGGAACAGGCCCAGCGCCTAAAGGCCCTGGCCCAGGAGGAAGGGGTATCCCTGGCGGAGCTGGTGCGCCGGGCGGTGGAGGGGTATCTCCAGGAGAAGGGGAACGGGAGTTTTTCCGAGCGGGCGGAGCGGGCCTTGGCCGTGGTGGGCCGCTTTGCCTCGGGCCATGGGGATGTGAGCCAGGAGCACGACCGCTACCTGGCCCTGGATGAGGAGCGCCTTGGCCGTCTTCGTTGACACCTCCGCCCTTTACGCCCTCCTGGACCGGGACGACGCCCGGCACCCAGAGGCGGCGGAAGGGTTTCGCCGCCTCCTGGCGGCTCGCGAGCGCCTGGTCACCCACAGCTACGTGGTGGTGGAAAGCGTGGCCCTGGTCCAAAGGGGATTGGGCCTCGAGGCGGTGCGGGCCCTTTGCCACGGCATTTTGGAGGTGGTCCATACGGTTCCCGTGGACGAGGACCTGCATCGGGCGGCCCTGACCGCCCTCCTGGCCTCCGGGAGGAGGGACATCAGCCTGGTGGACTGGACCAGCTTTTTCTTCATGCAAAGAAAGGGTTTGCGCAAGGCTCTGGCCTTTGACCAGCGTTTTTGGGAACAGGGCTTCAGCCCAGTGGAAGCGTAAAGCATGGAAAGGGATCTTCTCATCCAAGAGGTGCTCCGCCTGAAGGCAAAGCGGCAGGCGGTGATCCTGGCCCACTCCTACCAGCTCCCCGAGGTGCAGGAGGTGGCGGATTTCGTGGGGGACTCCCTGGGCTTAGCCCGGGAGGCCCAGAGGACCCAGGCCAGGGTCATCGTTTTCGCCGGGGTGCACTTCATGGCGGAAACCGCCGCCATCCTGAACCCAGAGAAGACCGTCCTCCTTCCCGACCTGGAGGCGGGTTGTTCCTTAGCGGACAGCATCCGCCCGGAGGACGTCCTGGCCTGGAAAGAGAACCATCCCGAGGGCATCGTGGTGGCCTACGTGAACACCAAGGCCGAGGTGAAGGCCCTGGCGGACGTATGCGTCACCAGCGCCAATGCCGTGGAGGTGGTGGCCCGCCTCCCCCAGGACCGGCCCATCTTCTTTGTGCCCGACATGTTCCTGGGAGCCCATGTGGCCAGGGTTACGGGGAGGAAGCTGGATCTTTTCCCCGGGGAGTGCCACGTGCACGCAGGGATCCGCGAGGAACACCTGAGGGCCCTTTTGCAGGAGCACCCGGAGGCCGAGTTCATGATCCATCCCGAGTGCGGGTGCGGCAGTAGCTGCCTTTTCCTCAAGCCCGACGCCAAGATGCTCTCCACCGAGGGGATGGTGCGCTACGCCAAAAAGGCGGAGGCCAAGGAGTTCGTGGTGGCCACGGAGGTGGGAATCCTCCACCGCCTGGCCAAGGAGGCACCGGAAAAGACCTTCATCCCGGTGAAGCCGGATGCCGTCTGCGAGTACATGAAGAGGATCACCCTGGAGAAGGTGTACCTGTCCCTCAAGGAGATGCGCCACGTGGTCCGGGTACCCGAGGAGGTGGCAGCAAAAGCCCGGCGGGCCCTTTCCGCCATGGTGGCCGTGGGCTAGGGCCAGGGAAAAGCCCATGGAAACCCTTAGCGCCGATCTCCTCATCCTGGGTGCGGGCATTGCGGGGGTCTACGCCGCCTTGGCGGCGGAGGAGCGGGGGGCTAAGGTCCTCCTCCTCAGCAAAGACCCCTTGCCCTCCGGCTCCACCCCCTGGGCCCAAGGGGGGGTGGCCTTTCCCCTGGACGAGGTGGACCTAAAGGCCCACCTGGAGGATACCTTGAGGGCAGGCCGGGGCCTGGTGGAGGAGGCCGTGGCCCGGTCCATCCTGCAGGAAGCCCCTCGCCACCTGGAAAAGCTCCTTTCCCTAGGGCTTCCCTTCCACCCCGAGCCCACCCGGGAAGGGGGGCACTCCCGGGCCCGGGTCCGGCACCTGGGGGGGGACCGAAGCGGCCTTTTCCTCCTCCAGGGGCTTCTTAAGCGGCTTAGGGGTCCGGTCCTCGAGGGGCACATGGCGGTAAGCCTTCTTCTGGGGGAAGGCCGGGTGGCGGGGGCCTTGGTCCTGGGGCCCGGGGGGCTACAGGTGGTACGGGCCGGGGCGGTGCTCCTGGCCACGGGAGGCCTGGGGCGGCTTTTCCCGGTGACCACCAACCCCGAAGGGGCCACCGGGGACGGGATGGCCCTGGCCTACCTGGCGAGAGCCACCCTAAGGGATCTGGAGTTCATCCAGTTTCATCCCACGGCCCTCCCCGATGGAAGCCTGGTGAGCGAGGCCTGCCGGGGGGAAGGAGCCATCCTCCTGAACGCCCAGGGAGAGCGGTTCATGCCCCGGTATGACCCCTTGGGGGAGCTGGCCCCCAGGGACGTGGTGGCGCGGGCCGTCCACCGGGAGAGGGTGAGGACCGGGGGGGTGTACCTGGACCTGAGGCCAATCCCCCACCTGGAGTCCCGCTTTCCCACGGTGGTGGCGGCAGCGCAGGCCCTGGGCTTCAACCCCTTGAGGGAACCCGTGCCCGTGGCCCCTGCGGCCCACTATGCCATGGGGGGCGTGAAGACCGACCTCTGGGGCTTTACGGGGGTTTCCGGCCTTTACGCGGCCGGGGAGGTGGCCTCCACGGGTTTCCACGGGGCCAACCGCCTGGCCTCCAATAGCCTCCTGGAGGGCTTGGTGATGGGGGAACGGGCCGCCAAAGCCGCCCTTCAGGACCTGGCCCACCCCAGGAGGGCGGAACCCCTTCCCATCCTGCTCCTGGATCCCGGGCACCTTAAGCCCCTACGGGAAAGGATGGGCCAGGCGGCCGGGGTGGTGCGCCGGGGGTGGGAGCTGGCCCAGGCCCTGGCCTGGGTGGAGGGCCTTCCCCTGGAGGAAACCCTGCCGGACAACCTCCCCGCTTCCGGGGATCCAAAGGCCCTGCGCGCCTTCCTGGAGGCGGGCCACCTGGCCCTTCTTTCCCGGCTCCTCTTGCGCATGGCCCTTATGCGGGAGGAAAGCCGGGGGGCCCACTTCCGGGAGGAGTTTCCCCAGGAGGCCCAAGAGCCCTACCACCTCGAGGTCCAGGGGACACCGGGGGCGGCAAGCCAAGCCCCCAACCCGGTCCGGCTTCCCCTTCGGGCTGGTGGGGACCAGCCGGGGTATAATGCTCCTGGAGGTTCTTTATGAAAGGTCATCCCGATGTGATCCAAAGCCTACAGGAAAGGCTTTCCGAAGAACTGGCCGCCATTTTGCAGTACATGGTCCATGCGGAGATGGCGGAGAACTGGGGCTTCAAGGCCCTGGCCCACCACCTCAAGGCCCACGCCATCACCGAGATGCGCCATGCGGAGAAGCACATTGAGCGCATCCTCTTCCTGGAGGGATTTCCTGAGGTGAGCCGGATCGGGGAGATCCGGATCGGCAAAACGGTGGAGGAGATCCTCTTCAAGGACTACGAGGGGGAGCTCCAGGCGGTGAAGGGCTACAACGAGACCATGAACCTGGCCCAGAGCCTGGGGGATAACGGTACCCGGGACATGGTGGCGGAGATCCTCAAAGATGAGGAAGGCCACGTGGACTGGCTGGAGGCCCAGCGGGAACTCCTGGCCCAGATGGGCCTTCCCAACTACCTCCAGTACCTGGTGGGGGAAGCGGAGTAATACCCTCTCCTCCTGTTTCGTTCTCTAAGCCGCAACGAGATGATGCCTACCGGAGGCCCTTTCCGGGGCCCCCACCCTGG
>NZ_KZ851838.1:6334-26767 GCF_003336745.1 Thermus caldifontis
GCCTCAGCCCACGGGGGCCTTCAGGTTCTTGCGGGCCCAGCCCTCGATGGCGGCGATGACCGCCTCCAGCTCCCGCCCGGCCTCGGTGAGGCTATAGCGGGTGCGGGGAGGCATGAAGGATTCCACCTTCTTTTCCACCACGCCCATGTCCACCAGGTGCTCCAGGCGCTGGGAAAGGGTGGCGGGGTTCACCCCCCCGATGGCCCGGGAGAGCTCGTTGAACCCCTTGGGGCCTTCCAGGAGGGCCCTGATGATGTGCAGGGTCCACTTCTCCTGGAGGAGGTTCAAGGCGGCGTATACAGGGCAAAAGGCCGCTTCGTGCTCGGCCATGCCCCCATGGTAGCACGGTCCTGGCGGCTCATCCGAGGGGGTCGGTTTGCCTGCACCATGGCCCCTAGGGGGCCGGCTCGGGCGAAATGGCGGTGGGCTTTCGGGCCACCAGGGTGAGGATGATGTAGGCGGCCACGGTTTTGCCCTCCTGGTTCACCACCTCCACCGCCCACTCCACCACCCCCGACCCCTCGTCCTTGGGCCGCTTGGCCTTCACCGTGAGCCGGGCCTGCAGGGTGTCGCCGATGCCCACGGGCTCGGTGAAGCGGAGGCTTTCCAGGCCGTAGTTGGCCAGGACCGGCCCCGGGGCCGGGTCCACGAAAAGCCCCGCCGCCGCCGACAGCACAAAGTAACCGTGGGCCACCCGCTTGCCAAAAAGGCTCTTTTGGGCGGCGATCTCGTCGGTGTGGGCGTAGAAGTGGTCCCAGGAAAGATGGGCAAAAAGGGCGATGTCCGCCTCCGTAACGGTGCGGCGATGGGTCCAGAGGGTTTCCCCGATCTCCAGCTCCTCGTAGTACTTACGGAAGGGATGGACCTGGGCGGCCTTTTCCGCCCCCTTGGCGTACTCCCCGGTGAGGGCTTGGAGGGTGTGGGGGTCGGCCTGCAGGGCCAGGCGGGCCAGGTGGCGCTTAAGGGCCAGAAGCCCCCCTAGCTCCTCCCCACCCCCGGCCCGCCCCGGCCCCCCGTGGAGGAGGCGGGGCAAGGGGGAGCCGTGGCCGGTGGAGGTATGGGCGTTCCTGCGGTTTAGGATGTGCAGCCTTCCCACCTCTCCCGATAGCCCCAGGAGGTAGAAGCGGGCCTCCTCGGGATCCGGGGTGGCTACCGTGGCCACCAGCATGCCCCCGCCCAAGCGGGCTAGGCGCAAGGCCTCCTCCCGGCTCCGGTAAGGGAAGAAGGTGGCCACGGGTCCGAAGGGCTCCACCTGGTGGAGCCCTTCCGCCCAGGGGTCCTCCGCCAGGAGGAGGGTTGGAGGGAAGAAGGCCCCATCCCGCCTTCCCGGGTGCTGCCAGTACACCCTGGCCCCCCCGTGCACCAGGGCCTCCACCGCCTTTTCCACCTCCGCCTTCTGCCCTAAGGAGGCCAGAGGACCCAGGTCCACCCCCTCCTCCCTGGGGTCACCCAACTTAAGGCCCTCCAGGTGCCTGCGGGTGGCCTCGAGGAGGGCTTCCAGCCGCCCTTCCGGTACCAGGACCCGCCGGATGGCCGTGCACCGCTGCCCTGCCTTGATGGCAAGCTCCTGGGCGATCTCCTGGGCCAGCCTCTCCACCTCCTCCTCCCCTGCCTCCTCCCCCAGGATGGCGGCGTTTAAGGAGTCGGTTTCCGCGTTCAGGTGGACCCCCCGTTCAAGGAAGGCAGCTTGGCGCCTAAGGAGGTCTGCGGTGGCCTTGGAGCCCGTAAAGTAGACGCTATCCCGGTGGTCCAGGGCGTCCAGGGCCTCGCCCAGGCTTCCTGCCAGAAACTGGAGGCTTCCCTCCGGCAAAACCCTGGACTCCAGCATGAGGCGCACCAATCCCTCGGCCACGTGGGCGGTGGGGGTGGCCGCCTTGGCCAGGGTGGGCACCCCGGCCGAAAAGGCAGGCGCAAACTTCTCCAAAAGGCCCCAGACGGGGAAGTTGAAGGCATTGATCTGCACGGTGATCCCCCCCTTGGGCCCTAGAAGGTGACGGCCCTGGAAGGAAAGGTCGCGGCTTAAGGGGATGGGGTCTTCCTCCAGCAGGAAGTTGCCTTCAGGGAGGTTCCGGGCCAAGGAGCTATAGGCGTAAAGAACCCCGATCCCCCCATCCACGTCGTACCAGGCATCCCGCCTCGTGCCCCCGGTGGTGGCGTAAAGCCGGTAGAGCTCCTCTTTCCGCTCGCTCAAATACTGGGCCAAGGCGCGAAGCCTTCTTCCCCTTTCCTGGAAATCCAAGGCCAGGAGGGTCTTTCCCCCCACCTCCCTCCCCCAGGCCACCGCCTCCTTAAGGGGCAGCCCTTGGGCGGTAACGTGGGCCAGCACCTCCCCCGTGGTGGCGTCCCGCACCGGTACCCCTTCCCCCTGGCCTACCCGCCACTGCCCCATGAGGTAACTTCTGACCTTTTCTGCCGGCACCTGCATCCTCCGAGAAGGCCTCCGGACCCCCTAGGGAAGGGCCCAGAGGCGCTGGCTCTCAGACGGTTTTGAAGGCTTCAAAGACTTCCCCGCAAGCGGCACACTGGAAAAGCATCTTGCACAAGGTGGCTCCAAAGGGGTTTTTCAGCTCCACCTGCAGGCTTCCGCACCGCGGGCAAGGGGGGTTGGCCTCCGCCATGGGCAAGGGCAGGGGTGGAGCGACCCCATAGCCCAGGAGCTTGGCCTTGGCCTCCTCCGTCATGTCCTCGGTGCTCCAGGGGGTTTTGGCCTCCACCACCTCCACCTCCTTGGCCCCCGCTTCCCGCAGGGCCTTTTCCATCTCCTGGCGGATGAGCCTAAGGGCGGGGCAGCCGGAGAAGGTGGGGCGGAAGCGGACCCTTACCTTTTCCCCTTCCGCTTCCACCCCCAGGACCATCCCCATTTCCACGATGTTGAGGACGGGGATCTCCGGGTCCTTAATCCCTTTCAGGGCCTCCCAGTACCGCTCTACCATGCCTTGGCCTCCGGGTCCCAGCGGGCCACGGACTGCATCTCCGCAAGGAGGGACCAGAGGTACTCCGTGTGCTCCCTGCGGCTTTGGGGCACATACCCCCCCTCAGGGGGTTTGAGCCCTGCCCGGGCCAGCATCCGCCCCACCTCCTCCAGGTACGTGGCCTCCAAGGCCCTCAGGTCGGGCACAAGGCCTGCTTCCACTAAGGCGTCGTCGGTGGGCAAGGGTCGGAAGAGCTGCCGGGCATAGGGGTAGAGGGTGTCCAAAGCCTCTTGGGCCCGGCGGTGGGATTCCTCCGTACCCTGGCCTAACCTTTCCAGCCAAAGGGAGCTGTGCCTAAGGTGGAACCTCTCCTCCTTAAGGATGCGGCTTGCCGCCTCGGCTAAGGGAGGGTAGGCGCTTTTGGCGGCCTCTTTGAGCCAGAGGTTCTCGTAGGCGTCAAAGAGGTACTGGCGCACCATGGTGAAGGCCCAGTCCCCCTTGGGGAGTTCCACCAGGATGGCGTTTTGGAACTCAAGGGGATCGCGGAAGTAGACCAGGCGGTCGGGGTCGGAGCCGTCCAGCTCCTGCCTGAGGTCCAGCCAGACCTTGGCGTGGCCCAGCTCGTCCTGGGCCAGGTTGGCGATGGCGATGTCCTCCTCGAGGATGGGGGCATGCCCCACCCACTGGGAAAGCCGCTGGGCTAAGACCACCTCGTCGTCGGCCCAGGCGGTGAGCCGGGCCACCAGGGCGTCCCTCAGGTAAGCCTCAAGCATCCTGGTTCACCTCCCCTCCCTTGGCGGTGATGAGCCCGTAGTAGCTTTGCAGGCGGTAGGTCTTTTCCTTAGCCGGGGCGAACCAGCTTTCCACCACCTCCTCCGTGGGCTCGGTCCCCAACAAAAGCCGCTCCGGCACCGCCCAGAAGGCCACCCCTTGGGCTTGGAGGAGGGCCTGGGCGATGGCGTCTTCGGGGCCTTGGGCCAGAAAGCGGCCCACCAGGTCCCCGTAGACCATGCTCCGGCGGTGGCTCCGCTTGGCGAAGACCCAGTAGGCCTCCTCGGGCCCACCCTCCCTTCGGGGCGCCAGGTCCTTTAGGCCCTCCTGGGAGACGTGGAAAAAGGCCTCGGCAGGGGCCACGAAAAGGGCGTAGGCGGCAGGGCGCCGCACGAAGACGTGGCGGGCCACCAGGAGGGCATGCTCGGGGTCGGCGGCGTGCACCGAGCCCACCATCTGCGGGGGGCTATGTTTGGTGTCCTGCTTGATCACCTCAAACCGGGGCCACTCGGTTCCCCACATGCCCCCCTCCTAATCGGCCGCCTGGGCCAGTTGCCGCTTGGCGTAGGCCTCGAGGGCCTCCCGCACCCAGCGCCCTTCCTCGTGGGCCCTCCTGCGGGCCATGAGCCGATGCCGGTTCATGGGACCTTCCCCGTTGATGACCTTCCAGAACTCATCCCAGGGGATAGGCCCATGGATCCAGTTCCCCGTCTTCTCGTCGTAGCGGAGGTGGGGATCGGGAATGGTAAGCCCCGCCTCCAATAGCTCCGGCACGTGCTCGTTCAAAAACTCCTGGCGCACCTGGTCGTTGGTCTTGGTCTTGATGCCCCAGCGGAGCAAAAGCGGCGTGTGGGGGGAGTCGCTGTCGTGGGGCCCAGCCATCATCAGGGTGGGCCACCACCAGCGGTTTAAGGCGTCCTGGACCATCTGGCGCTGCTTTCTGGAACCCTTAGCGTAAAGGAGGACCGCCTCCTTACCCTGCTTGTGGTGGAAGGTTTCCTCGGCGCAGATGCGCACCATGGCCCGGGAGTAGGGTCCATAGGAGCACTGGGCCAGCATGGTCTGGTTCTTGATGGCCATCCCGTCCACCAGCCAGCCGATGATGCCCACGTCCGCCCAGGTCAGGGTGGGGTAGTTGAAGATGTTGGAGTACTTGGCCCTGCCGGAAAGGAGGGCCTCCACCATCTCCTCCCGGGTGATGCCTAAGGTTTCGGCGGCGTGGTAGAGGTACTGGCCGTGCCCGGCTTCGTCCTGGACCTTGGCCAGCAGGATGAGCTTCCGCCGGATGGAAGGAGCCCGGGGAATCCAGGCGCCTTCAGGAAGCATGCCCACCCACTCGCTATGGGCGTGCTGGGAGATCATGCGGATGAGCTGGCGCCGGTACTCCGCCGGCATCCAGTCCCCAGGTTCGATCTTCTCTCCCCGGGCGATGCGGGCCTCAAACTCCGCAAGCCTTTCCCCGTAGTCGGGGTCCTCTGGGTAGCCGATCCTCAGCTTGACCATCCCTGCCTCCTTTCGGTTCTTCCACGCCAAGGGCCCTCAGGATGAGGGCGGCGTAGGCCTCCGCCAGCTGGTCCAAGGATAGGGGCCCATCGGGCCGGTACCACTGGTAGGTCCAGTTGAGGGCGGAAAGGACAAAGAGGGTGGCGAGGCGCACGTTGGGCACCTGGAAAACGCCCTGTTCCACCCCCTCCTGGATCACCCTTTGCACGCCCTCCTCGTAGCGGCGCCTCAAGGCCTTGGCCTCCTCCAATAGGGGAGGGGAGAGGTGCTTCCACTCGTGGAAAAAGACCGTGGCCCGGGGAAGTTCCTGGGCGATGACCTCCAGGTGGCCCCGTACCAACCCCTTGAGCTTGGCCACCGGATCGCCCCCAAGCCCCTCGAGGACCCCCAAAAACCGCTCGGCGGCCCGGCGCACCACCTCAATAAGGAGCTCCTCCTTGGAGGCAATATGGGCGTAGAGGCTTCCTCCTTGGAGGTTGAGGGCCTTGGCCAGCTCCCGCATGCTGGTGGCGTGGTAACCTCGCTGGCTGAAGAGCTGGCCGGCTAGGGTGAGGATCTGTTCCCGGCGTTCCATGACTAACGGTCGTTTGTTAGGTTAGCACACCCAGGCAAAAGGGACAAGTGTCCCGGATCACCTTTTAGGGGTCCGGGAGAAGAGGGGTGTCCTAGCCGGCCTCCGAATCCAAAATGGTGGTGAAGGTTTCCAGCTTGTTGCCTTCCCGGAAGGCCTCCTTGGGTAGGGTACCGCTTCGGGCGTGGCCTTCGCGGAACTCGGGGCTTTCCGTCCAGGCCCGGAAGGCAGCCTCGCTTTCCCAGAAGGTCATAACCACATAGGGGTCTCCTGGCGCCTGCGGACGAAGGACCAGGTTCCGGATGAAGCCCGGCATGCGGTCCACCAGGCGGGCCCGGGTGCGGAAGGCCTCCTCGAACTCCTCGGCGTACTCAGGTTTGACGGGGATGCGGTTCATGACCACAAACATGGGTACCTCCTACGGGAGCCAGTGTACCCGGCCTGGAGGCGGCTCAAAGCTCGGGCAACCTCGAGGCCGCTTCCCTGAGCCGCTCCCTCGAGGCGTGCAGATAGATCTGGGTGGTGGCGATGGACTCGTGGCCGAGGAGGTCCTTTACCGCATCCAGCTCCACGCCGCTTTCCACCAGCAAGGTGGCGTAGGCGTGGCGGAGCTTGTGGGGGGTGAAGCGCCTGGGGTCCAGTCCCGCCCGCAGGGCCGCCTGGCGGAACTTGGCCTCCACATAGCGGGCCGAGGGCACCCGGCCCTTGTACCGGCCCTGCGAGAAAGTGAAAAGAGGCACATTCCCCTGGGGGGGGCCCAGTTCGGACAGCACCTCCCGGGCGGTCTTAGAAAGCGGTACGAGCCTTTCCTTGTTGCCCTTACCCACCACCCGGATGGCCACGGGCTGGTGGTTTTCCAGGAGGATGTTCCGCCCCTTTAGGGAAAGGGCCTCGGCGATGCGCAGGCCCGTGCCGTAAAGAAAACGGGCCAGTGAGCGGAGCAGGTGGGCTTCCTTTTCCCCTGCAAAGGCCTCGAGGAAGCGCCTCAGTTCCTCTGGGCTTGGATGTAAAGGAAGCCGGCGTCCTGCCTTGGGCCGGCCGATGCCCTCCGTGGGGTCCGACACCGCTTCGCCCCGCACCTGGGCCAGGTAGCGGTAGTAGCTGCGTAAGGCGGCCAGAAACCCTTGCACCCGCCTCGGGGCCCAGCGCTCCTTTAGGAGCAGGGCCCGCACCGCCTCGGGGCCTGGGGGGAAGCCCTCCGCCTCGAGGAAGCGGAACCAGAAGGCCAGGTCCTGGAGGTACCGGCGCACCCCCCGGGGGGAATAACCCCTTTCTAGGAGGAGGTATTCCGCATAGGGGGCCAGGGCTTGGAGGGCCTTATCGGCCCTTTTAATGCCTATGGTTTTCCAAATAAGGGCTTGCTCCACGGGGCGATTATATCACATGCGCGAAATGTACCTTTCGCGAACATGACAACCGCCAACAGGACGCCAGGGCAGCTTCTTCGTGGCTCCCCCTATGGGGAAGCATGTCGTGCAACTCCAGTGGTCCGGATGGCCTCATCGCACCCCCGTGGTGCGGAATCGCTATCTCACACCGGCCGGGCCAACCCTTACCCAGCCAACCTGCAATAAGGGAGTTTAGGTAGAGCAAAGGCTAACTCCGCCCGGATTTCCTGGGCCCAGGAAACAACCCAAAAGCGTTTTGCAAAAGCCCCGTCCCCTTGTGCGTCTTTAACCGCTACAGCCAGAGGGCCGAGGCCGCCTCGAGGCTAAGCCCTTACTCCCACCCGCGCCCCCTCGGGCCGGGTGCAGACAGCATCCCGGCAGGCCTCTTCAGCAAGAACCTGAGGCTCAAGTCCCAGGCCTTAAGCCTCTTGGGGCACAGCTGGGGGAGTAAGCTTGTGTTATATTTCACGATTAGCACTGCTCGTGCTCTTTCTCTCCTCACCAAACCAACGCCAACCCCTCCGCCCGTGGATCCGACGCCCCCACCAACACCTCCCCGCGGCGCAAGACCACCTGACCCCGCCCAAAAACCCCGGGCTCCACCTCATAGGCCACCCGGTGCCCCAGGTCCTTGAGGACCAGGGCCGTGGCCTGGGGTATACCCGGCTCCAACACCACCCGGTCCTCCCCTCCCCTACCCGGCACCACCTGCCACCGAGGCCGGTCTAGGGCCACTTGGGGGTTCAGCCGGAAATCCGCCAGGGCCAGAACCACCTGCACGTGCCCCTGGGGTTGCATGAACCCTCCCATGACCCCAAAGGGTCCAAGGGGCCTCCCCTCCTGCGTAAGAAAGCCGGGAATGATGGTGTGGTAGGGCCGCTTCCCCGGCCCCACCTGGTTAGGGTGGCCCTCCTCCAAGGAAAACCCCAATCCCCGGTTTTGCAGGGCAATCCCCGTATCCGGAATCAGGATCCCCGAGCCAAACCCCTGGTAGTTGGACTGGATGAGGGAGACCATCAGCTCCCCGTCTGCCGCCGCCAGGTAGACCGTTCCCTCGGGTCTCACCCCCGGCAGCGCCTGGGGCAGGGCCCTCTCCCCAATGAGTCTTCGTCGCGACGCCACGTATTCGGGCGACAGCAGGGCCTGGGGCGGCTTCTCCAGATGACGGGGGTCGGCCACGTAGCGGAAAGCGTCCGCCAGGGCCAGGCGCATGGCCTCGATCTGCAGGTGGTAGCTGAAGGGGTCCTCCGGCTTGAGCTCAAAGCCCTCCAGAATGGCTAGAGCCAAAAGGGCGGCGATCCCCTGGCCGTTAGGGGGGAGCTCGTGCACGGTGAGGCCCCGGTAGTTCAGGGAAAGCGGCTTTACCCACTCCGGCTCGTGGGAGGCTAGGTCCTCGAGGGCCAGAAGGCCGCCGGTGGCCTCGCTAAAGTCGGCCATGGCCTCGGCCAGCCTCCCCCGGTAGAAGCTCTCCCCGTAGCTTTCCCCGATCTCCTTTAGGGTCCTGGCGTGCCCCGGGCTCCGCCACACCTCTCCCGCTTCCGGCGCCCGGCCTTGAGGGAAGAACACTTCTTTAAAGGCCTGGAACTCAGGACCCGCAAGGGGTAGGTAGATTCCTTCCGCCCGGCGCCACGCCCGCGCCGTTTCCGGCCCCACGGGGAACCCCTCCTCCGCGTAGCGGATGGCGGGGGCAAGGACCTCGGGAAAAGAGAGCCTGCCAAAGCGCTCGTGCAGGGCCCGCCACCCCGAGACCGCCCCCGGCACCGTCACCGGAAGCCAGCCCCTTTCCGGCATTCCCCCCTCGGGAACACAGTCGGGGGTAAGGCGCAGGGGGCTTTTCCCCGAGGCGTTGAGGCCGTGAAGCTCCCCATCCCACACCATGGCGAAAAGGTCGCCCCCAATGCCGTTGCTGGTGGGCTCCACCACCGTGAGGGTGGCCGCCATGGCGATGGCCGCATCCACGGCGTTTCCCCCCTTTAAAAGCATCTCCATCCCCGCCAGGGCCGCCAAGGGCTGGCTGGTGGCCACCGCCCCCCGCCGACCCAAGACCACGTGCCGCCGGGACGGATAAGGGTAGTAGGTGAGGTCCATGGCTCCTCCCGGGCTAGTCTACCCCGTACCCCAGGGAGAAGGCGAAAACCTAGGAAAACTCCCGCTCCAACTCCTTAAGTCGCTCGGCAATCCCGGTGTATTCCAGCTCCTCCATGGGGAGCATGGCGGGGCCATAAAAACCCTGGCGGCGCATCTCCTGGGCTTTCTCCACCACCCTGGCCCGCACCGCATCCCAAACCGGATCGGCAAAGAGGTCCACAGGCTCGGAAAACCGCCCCTCCTTTAGGGAAAAAGCCAGCCCGCACACCATGGGCACGCAGAAGAAGGTGGAGGCAGGGGTATTGGCCTTAACCGGCATCAGGGGCAGGTGGTGGCTTCCCCGGGTATCCCCGGCCACGAAGGGGGCCAAGGCAAAGGGTGGGCCAAACTCCTCCGTGGCGGGGAAGATCTTCTGGGTGCGGAGGATGGCCACGGGATCGTCCTTGCCCACGTAGCGCCCGGCAATGTTGCGCAAGCGGGTGGTGCTCACCACCGCGGCGATCTCCCCATAGCGTCGGGACCAAATGGACTCTATCCCAAACCGGTGGGAATCCCGAAGCAGAGCGGCGATGTCGTAGAGCCTCTCAGGAGCGTCAAGAACGATGTAGCTATCCCTTTCCGTCTGGGCCAGGTCCATGATGCGGAAGCGGAAGCCAGGACGCAACTCCGAGGAAAGCAACAGGCCGGAGGAGTACATGGGATCGGCAAAGGCTAGGTAAAGGGGCAGATTGAACGCCCCGGGCTCGGTCTTGTCGGCGGCCAGAACCATAAAGGGCTCGGCAGGGCGTTCCTCAAACTCCATCTCCGCCACCTGGGGGCCGAGGCCGTGGAGGTTACCTGAAAAGGCGTCCTTCAAAAGATCCTGTCCGGCCCCATAAAGCCCCTCCTCCTTGGCCACCTGGGTACCCTCCCGGAAGGCTTTCCAGGCCAGCTCGTGGACGGATGGGTTCCGAACCCCATGGGTGTGCGAGAGAAGGAGGACGATGTCGTCCCCGATGTGAAACACATAGGCGTCCCGGAGCAGGCGGCCCACTTCCTCCCGCACGATTTCCTCTACCCTGGCCAGGACCCTTCGGCTCGGCAGCGTGTGACCTCCCACGGAACCGATGTCGGCTTTGAGGACGCTGAGGGTCAGCTTCATAAGGATCTCCTTTCGTTTCCATCCTTCCACACTAATGGGCGGTTTGACAAGCCTATTCCGTCCACAGGGCCGGAAAATGCCTGGAAACGTGGATCAAGCCCCCTGGGATCTTGACGCCCCGCCCTCCCGGGGATAAAGTGGACCTACCGACCGGTCGGTGAGATATGGGAACCGCCACCCGCAACCGCATCCTGGAAGAAGCCGCCCGGCTTTTTACGGAGAAGGGCTACGAGGCCACCAGCGTCCAGGACCTGGCCGAGGCCTTGGGCCTTTCCAAGGCCGCCCTTTACCACCACTTCCGCAGCAAGGAGGAGGTCCTCTACGAGATCAGCCTCCAGGCCCTGGAGGGGCTCCTGGAGGAGGGGAAGAAGGCCTCAGCTGTCCCCGAGGCCCGGGAAGCCCTGCTCCGTTTCATGGAGGGCCACGCCCGGTTCTTTGAGGAAAACCGGCCTTTCTTTGTCACCATGCTTCAGGGCCTGCAAAGCCTCTCCCCGGAAAAGCAGGCACCCATCATCGCCCTGCGGGACCGGTACGAGGAAACCCTCCGCGCCCTTCTAAGGCGGGGCATGGAGAGCGGGGTTTTCCGCCAGCTGGACGTGGCCTTGACCGCGCGGGCGGTCCTTTCCCTTCTCAACTGGATGATCCGCTGGTTCCGCCCAGGCGGGCCCTTGCGGGCGGAGGAGGTGGCCCGCTTCTACTTCCATCTCCTCCTCAGGGGGTTAGAAAATGGAGATTCCTAACCACAAGGAAATCCGACAACTGGCCAGGCGTTTCCTGGAAGAAGCAGGACCTGCCTTGGCGGAATACGAGGCTCAGGAAGCCTTTCCCTGGCCTCTGGTGAGGCAGATGGGGGAGCTGGGCTTCCTGGGGGTTTTCGTGCCCGAGGAGCTGGGAGGCGCTGCCCTGGACTTTTGGGCCTACATCGCCCTTCTGGAGGAGCTTGGGGGATACGCCTCCTTGCGTTCCATCCTTTCCGTGCAGCAGAGCCTGGTCCTCACTCCCCTTCTCGCCTACGGAACGGAGGAGCAAAAAAGGCGGTACGTCCCCCGGCTGGCCAAAGGGGAGATCCTAGGAGCCTACGGCCTCACGGAGCCCGAGGCGGGGTCGGATGCGGGAAGCCTCCGCACCCGGGCCTACCGGGACGGCGATCACTATGTGCTGGAAGGCCAGAAGACCTTCATCTCCCACGCCAACGTGGCCCAGGTCTTCCTCATCTTCGCCAAAACCGATCCGGAGAAGGGCAGCAGGAGCATCACCGCCTTCCTGGTGGAACGGGAGGATGGGGTGCGCACCACGCCGTTAAAGGGGAAACTGGGGCTTAGGGCTGCGGACACGGGCATGGTCTTTCTGGAAGGGGTGCGCATACCCAAGGACAGGGTTTTGGGAGAGGAGGGCCAAGGCTTCAAGATCGCCCTTTCCACGCTGGATACCGGCCGGGTTTCCCTGGCGGCGGGTGCGGTGGGGCTCATGCAAAGGGCCCTGGACCTTTCCCTCCGCTACGCCAAGGAAAGGCACCAGTTCGGCCGGCCCATCGCCAGTTTGCAGCTGATCCAGGCCCATCTGGCCCAGATGAAGCTGGACCTCGAGGCCAGCCGGCTCCTCACCTACCAGGCGGTGGCCAAGAAGCTCAAGGGGGAGCGGTATACCCTCGAGGCCAGCATGGCCAAGCTCTTCGCCTCGGAGGCCGCCAACCGCGTGGCCTACCGGGCCATCCAGGTGCACGGGGGCTACGGCTTCTTTGAGGAGTACGAGGTGGCCCGGCTTTACCGGGATGCCCGCATCCTCACCCTTTACGAGGGAACCAGTGAGGTGCAGACCCTGGTGATCGGGGCCCACCTCACCGGGATCAAGGCCTTTGGGGAAGGCTAGGGAGGTGATGAGGATGCCCATGTACTTTGAGGACTTCCAGGTTGGCCAGCGCTTTACCACCCCGGCCCGCACCGTGACCGAGGCCGACGTGGTGAACTTCGCTGGGGTCTCGGGGGACTACAACCCCATCCACACCGATGCCGAGTTCGCCAAAGAGACCCCCTTCGGCCAGCGCATCGCCCACGGGCTCCTGGTCCTTTCCATGATGACCGGCCTCAGGCAGCGAAGCGGGCATTTTGAGGGAACCGTCATCGCCTGGATGGAGATCCGGAGCTACAAGTTCCTAAAGCCCGTTTTCATCGGGGACACGGTGAGGGGGGAGAGCGAGATCCTTGAAAAGCACGAAACCAGCAAGCCCGACCGGGGGGTGGTGGTACAGCGGGTACGGGTCCTGAACCAGCGGGGCGAGGTGGTGCAGGAAGGGGAGTTCGTGACCTTGGTCCGCAGAAAGCCCCAGGTCTAGCGCATGCCAAGCCCCTTTGCCCAAGGGTTCCAAGCCGAAATCCGGGTGCTCGAGCCGGGCAAGGCTGAGGCACGGCTACCGGTGCGGGGGGAGTTCCTCCAAGGGAGGGGGGTGGTGCACGGTGGGATCCTCAAGGTAGCCCTTTGGGCTGACCGCCGCCCTTCTGGACACCGCCCTTGGCCATGCTGTGGGCAGCCTGGGGGTGGAGGTGGTGACCGTGGAGCTGAGCGTGAGCTATCTAAGACCCGTGCGGGAGGGGCTTCTCCAAGCCCAGGCCCAGGTGGTCCACGCGGGAGGGAGGCTCTTCCACGCCACAGGCGAGGTTCTCTTGGAGGAAACCCGGGTGGCCCTTGCGAAGGGGATCTTCTACCGGGTGGCCTGAACGCCTTACCAGGGATATCCTGGTAGCGAAGCGAAAGGAGGGAAGATGTTCCCGAGCACCATGATGGAGGAGGAGCTAAACCTGTGGGACTTCCTGGAACGGGCGGCAGAGCTTTTTCCCAGGAAGGAAGTGGTATCCCGGCTCCACACCGGGGAGGTCCACCGCACCTCCTACGCTTCCCTCTTGGTCCGGGCCAAAAGGCTCATGGGAGGCCTTAGGAACCTGGGGGTGCAGGTGGGGGACCGGGTAGCCACCTTGGGCTTTAACCATTTCCGCCACCTGGAGGCCTATTTTGCCGTGCCCGGGATGGGAGCGGTCCTTCACACGGCAAACCCCCGCCTCTCCCCCAAGGAGATCGCCTACATCTTGAACCATGCTGAGGACAAGGTCCTCCTCTTTGATCCCCAGCTTCTCCCCCTGGTGGAGGCCCTGCGCCCGGAGCTCTCCGCTGTGCAACACTTCGTGGTGATGGACAAAAAGGCCCCGGAGGGCTACCTGGCCTACGAGGAGGTGTTGGGCGAGGAGGTGGATCCCGTGCGGGTACCCGAGCGGGCCGCCTGCGGTATGGCCTACACCACGGGCACCACCGGCCTTCCCAAGGGTGTGGTCTACAGCCACCGGGCCTTGGTGCTTCACAGCCTGGCGGCGAGCCTCGAGGACGGCACTGCCCTCTCGGAAAAGGACGCGGTGCTCCCCGTGGTGCCCATGTTCCACGTAAACGCCTGGTGCCTCCCCTACGCCGCCACCCTGGTGGGGGCCAAACAGGTCCTGCCGGGCCCGAAGCTGGACCCCGCCTCCTTGGTGGAGCTCTTTGATGGGGAGGGGGTGACCTTCACCGCTGGGGTGCCCACGGTGTGGCTGGCCTTGGCCGATTATCTGGAGATCACCGGCCACCGCCTCAAGACCCTGAGGCGCCTGGTGGTGGGGGGAAGCGCCGCCCCGAGAAGCCTGGTGGAGCGCTTTGAGCGCATGGGTATAGAGGTACGGCAGGGCTACGGCCTCACGGAAACCTCCCCGGTGGTGGTGCAGAACTTCATAAAAAGCCACCTGGAAAGCCTCCCCTGGGAGGAGAGGATCCGCCTGAAGGCCAAAACCGGCCTCCCCATCCCCCTGGTCCGCCTTCGGGTTGCCGACGAGGAAGGCCGCCCGGTACCCAAAGACGGCAGAACTATGGGGGAGGTCCAGCTCAAGGGGCCCTGGATCACCAGGGGGTACTACCAAAACGAGGAGGCTAGCCGCCAGATCCTCACCACGGACGGATGGTTTCGCAGCGGGGACATCGCTGTGTGGGACGAGGAGGGTTATCTGGAGATCAAGGACCGGCTCAAGGACCTTATCAAGTCGGGCGGGGAGTGGATCTCCAGCGTGGACCTGGAAAACGCCCTCATGGGGCACCCCAAGGTGAAGGAGGCAGCGGTGGTAGCCATTCCCCATCCCAGGTGGCAGGAAAGGCCCTTGGCCGTGGTGGTGCCCAGGGGGGAGAAACCCAGGGAGGAGGAACTTCGGGAGCATCTCTTAAACGCTGGGTTTGCCAAATGGCAGCTCCCCGACGCCTTCGTCTTCGTGGAGGAAATCCCCCGCACCAGTGCAGGGAAGTTCCTAAAGCGTGCCCTTAGGGAAAAGTATAAGGACCTGTTCCACGATTCCGCACAAGGATAAAGGGGAGATTATGTTTCCGGAGCAGTTCCGCTTGGACGACAAAGTAGCGCTTGTGACGGGGGGATCCCGGGGGCTGGGCCTCGAGGCGGCCCTAGCCCTCAAGGAAGCCGGGGCCAAGGTGGCGGTTCTGGCCCGGAGGGCCAGCTTCTTTGAGGAGGCCAAAAAGCACCTGGGGGAAGCCCTTTACCTGGAAGGGGACGTGCGGGACGAAGGGCGGCTTCTCGATGTGGCGGACCAGGTGGAGCGGGAACTGGGGCCTCTCACCATCCTAGTGAACGCTGCGGGGATCTCCTGGGGGGCCCCCTCCTGGGAGATGCCTGTGGAAAAGGTGCGGGAGGTCCTCGAGGTCAACCTGGTGGGGGCCTTCCTGGCCAGCCGCGCCGCCGCCCAGCGCATGCGCGAAAGGGGCTATGGCAAGATCATCCACATCGCCTCCGTGGCGGGGCTCAAAGGGGAGTACCCTGAGGTTCTGGACGCCGTGGGCTACTCCGCCTCCAAGGGTGGGCTCATCGCCCTCACCCGGGACCTGGCAGTGAAATGGGGCCGGTTCGGTATTCGGGTGAACGCCCTGGCCCCGGGGTTTTTCCCCACACGCATGACGGAGAAGGTTTTGCCCAAAGCCGAGGCCTTCTTGAAAGCCACCCTTCCCCTGGGGCGCCCCGGTAAGCCCAGGGAGCTGGGAGGAGCGGTACTCTTCCTGGCCAGCCCCGCCTCGGACTACATCACCGGGGTGGTGCTTCCCGTGGACGGGGGGGCCACGGCCCTCTAGACTATGCGAAGTGGTTTAAGGGACCGTGCCCGTGCCCCAGGCCGGGGGCGGTCTCCAGGGCCCGGGCCACATAGGCCTTGGCCCCGGCCACGGCCTGCTCCAGGGGCTTTCCCAAGGCCAATAGGGCGGCGATGGCGGCGGAAAGGGTGCATCCCGTGCCGTGGGTGTTGCGGGTGGGGATGCGGGGGGCACGGAAGGCCAGGATGCCCCTGGGCGTGGCCAGGAGGTCCACGGCCTCCGCCCCTGCAAAATGGCCCCCTTTGAGAAGCACGGCCTTGGGGCCAAGGGCGAGAAGGGCCAAGGCCGCCTCCTCCGCTTCCCTTAAGGTAGGGATGGGCCTTTGCAGGAGGGCTTCCGCCTCGAGGCGGTTGGGGGTGATGAGGGTGGCCAGGGGAAAAAGCCTCTCCTTAAGGGCCCGGACGGCCCCGGGGGCGAGAAGGGGATTGCCGCCCTTGGCCACCATCACCGGGTCCACCACCAGGGGGTGGATCCCGTGGCGCTCCACCCCTTCGGCCACGGCTTTCACAATCTCCTCCCCTCCCAAGGCCCCCGTCTTGGCGGCGTGGATGGGAAAGTCCTCAGCCACGCTTTGGATCTGCTGGTACACCAGCCCGGGGGGCAGGAGTTCCACCCTTTGCACCCCCAGGGTGTTTTGGGCGGTGACTAGGGTGAGGGCGCTGGTGCCATAGACCCCGAAGCGGAAGAAGGTCTTGAGGTCCGCCTGCACCCCGGCCCCGCCCCCGGAGTCGGAGCCGGCGATGGTGAGGGCTACCCGCATGCCGCCCCCTAACCCACGGGAAGCTCCATGCGGCCCTTTCCCCGGAGGACCGCCTCCACCAGGTTCATGGGGCAGAAGGGGCCGCACATGCTACAGGCCTTGGTCCTGGAGCCCCGCTCCTCCTTGAGGCGGCGGGCCTCCTCGGGAAAGAGGCAGAGGGCGAACTGGCCTTCCCAGTCCAGGCGGTAGCGGGCCGCGGACATGCGGCGGTTTTGCTCCAGGGCCCTGGGGTTCCCCCGGGCCACGTCGGCGGCATGGGCGGCGATCTTGAAGGCGATCACCCCCTCCTTCACGTGCTCCGGGGTGGGGAGGCCCAGGTGCTCCGCCGGCGTGAGGTAGCAGAGCATATCCGCCCCCATCCAGCCTGCCAAGGCCCCGCCGATGGCCCCGGCGATGTGGTCAAAGCCGGCGGCGGTATCCACGGGAAGCATGCCCAGGATGTAGAAGGGGGCATGGCCCGTGAGCTTCTTCTGAATTTGCACGTTGGTGGCCACCTCGTTAAGAGGGATGTGCCCCGGGCCCTCCACCATGGCCTGCACCCCCGCCCGGCGGGCCCTTTCCACCAGTTCCCCGATGGTGAGGAGCTCGGCGATCTGGGCCCGGTCGGTGCTGTCCGCCAGGGACCCGGGCCTGAGGCCATCTCCTAAGGAGAGGGTCATGTCGTAGGTGCGGGCGATGTCCAGGAGGTGGTCAAAGCGGGCGTAGAGGGGGTTTTCCTCCCCCCGGTGGAGCATCCAGGCGGCGAGAAGCCCCCCGCCCCGGCTCACGATCCCCGTGGTGCGGGAGGTGTGGCGGTAGACCTCCAGGTTCTTCAGGGTCACCCCCACGTGCACGGTGATGTAGTCCACCCCTTGCTTCCCGTGCTCCTCAATCACCTGGAAAAGCTCGTCTGCGGACATGTCAAAGAAGCTTTTCCTCCTGGCGGCGCGGAACTCCGCCTCGTAGATGGGCACGGTGCCCAAGGGGACCGTGGCCACCTCGAGGATCCGCTCCCTTATGGCCTTAAGGTCCCCCCCGGTGGAGAGGTCCATGATGGTGTCCGCCCCGTACTGGATGGCCACCCGGGCCTTTTCCACCTCCTCCTCGGGGTTTACATAGTCGTAGGAGGTGCCCAGGTTGGCGTTCACCTTCACGCTAAGCCCCTCCCCGATCCCCTTGAAGTCCTTAAGGGTGCGGTGGTTGGGGTTCCGGGGGATCACGATCCGCCCCGCAGCCACCCCTTCCCGCACCACTTCCGGGGAAACCCCCTCCCTTTCCGCCACGTAGGCCATCTCCTCGGTGACGATGCCTCTTCTTGCCGCTTCCAGCTGGGTCATGGTTCTACCCCCATAAGTTCCAGAATCCTCTTCGCCGTCCAAGGGGCCAGGAGAACCCCGTTCCTCCCGTGGCCCACCGCCGCATAGATTCCTTCCTGTACCTCCCCCACAAAAAGCTCCCCCGCGGGCCGAAAGCCCCAAAGGGCCTTCCGCAACCGGGCCCCTTCCAGGAGGGGAAAGCGCTCGTGGGCGTAATCGGCAAGCCACCTGAGCCCAAAGAGGTCCACCCCAGGGGCCCACCCCTCGCGCCCCGTGGCCCCCACGTACACCCCGCCCTCCCGCGGAAGGAGGTAACCCTCCCCGGCAAAAAGGGGCTTAGGGGGCTGGGCCTCAGGAGGTCCCACCAGGACCAGGGCCTCCCCCTTTAGGGGGCGCACCCTAAGGCCAAACCGCCCTCCCCACGCCCCCACGGCCAGGAGGATGCGGGGGGCCTCGAGGGAAAAGGCTCCCTCCTCCCCCCGCCCATGGACCCGTCCCGGCTCCACCCGTTCCACCTCGGCCAGGACCAAGGGGGTTTCCATGCCGGAAAGGGCCTTCAGCAGGGCTTCCCGCAGGCTTGGGGGATGCACGTACCCCCCAGGGAAGGTGCGCGCCTTTCTCCCGCCTCGCACCGGGTAGGAAAGGGGTTCCCTGGCCTCCCAGGCCTCCTCCTCGCCCTGGGTGAGGGCCACCACCTGGGTGCCGGAAAAGCCTGCTTCCACCTCCAGCCCCCAGCCCCTGAGCTCGGCAAGAAGCCCCGGGTAGGACTCCAGGCCCAAGAGGGCCGCCTCCAGCACCTCCCCGGAAAGCCCCTCGGGGTAGGGGGCCAGCATCCCTGCGCTGGCCAGGGTGGCCGCCCCCTCCTTGCCGGCATCCAGCAGGAGGACGTTCAGGCCCCGCTTCCTCAGCTCGTAGGCGGCCAGGGCCCCGATGATCCCTGCCCCCACCACGACGGCGTCCGCCTTCACCGCCTTTGCCCTCCCAAAGGCACGCCCTCGGTGGGGCTCGAGGGGCTCGCAACCTCCCTAGGCCGCATGGGACCCGCTAAAAAGGCCTTCCTCCCCGCCTCCACCCCGAGGCGGAAGGCCTCGGCCATGGCCACGGGGTCTTCCGCCTCGGCGATGGCGGTGTTGACCAGCACCGCATCCAGGCCCATTTCCATCACCTCCGCCGCCTGGGAGGGCAGGCCAAGCCCCGCATCCACCACCACCGGGGGCAGGGAAGCCTTTTCCCGGGCAAAGAGCTCCAAAAGGGCCCGGGTCTTAACGCCCCAGCCCGAACCGATGGGGGCCGCCAGGGGCATGACCGTGGCCGTGCCCAGCGCCGCCAGCCTTTTGGCCAGGACCAGGTCGGGCCCGATGTAGGGAAGAACCACAAAACCCTCTTCCAGCAGCCTCTCCGCCGCCCTCAAGGTTTCCAGGGGGTCGGGAAGGAGGTAGGTGGGGTCGGGGATCACCTCCAGCTTCACCCACCGTTCCCCGGTGAGGACCCGGCCCAGGCGGGCAATCCTTAGGGCCTCCTCCGCGGTCTTGGCCCCGGCGGTGTTGGGCAGAAGCCTGACCCCCTCCAAGGCCTCCAAAAGCCCCACGTGCCCGGGCATCCTGGCCTCCACCCGGCGGATGGCCACGGTGACCACCTCGGCCCCAGAAGCCCTGATGGCCTCCCGCATCACCCCAAAGTCCTTGAACTTGCCCGAGCCCAGGATGAGGCGGCTTTTGAGCTCCGTATCCCCTACCCTCCAGGTGTCCATCTAGCCTCCTTGCATGAGGGTGACCACCTCCACCACATCCCCTTCCTTCAGCACGTGGTGGGGAAGCTCCCGCCCCGGGTAGGCCTCCTCGTTGAGGAGGACCGCCACCCGGGATAGCTCCACGCCCAGCTCCTCCAAGGCCTCCTTAAGCGTCTTCCCCTCCAAAGGCCTGGCCTCGCCGTTAAGCCACACCATAGAGCTTCTCCCGAAAGGCCTGGGCCGCCTTCTCGGGGTCCTCGGCGTCCAAAATGGCCCGCACCACCACGATGCGGCGCGCCCCAGCCTCCAAGACCTCCCCCAGGTTCTCCAGGGTGATGCCGCCGATGGCGTACCAGGGCTTCTCCCCCAAATTTTCCCTGGCCCAGCGCACATAGGCCAAGCCTGCTGCCGGCCTGCCCGGCTTGGTGGGGGTTTCCCACACCGGACCTATGGAGAGGTAGTCCACGCCTTCCTCGAGGGCCCTTAGGGCCTGCTCGGGAGCGTGGGTGGAGCGGCCCACCATCCCCTGGAAGAAGCGCCGGGCCTCCCCGGGGGTGAGGTCCCCTTGGCCCAGGTGCACCCCGTCCGCCTCCAGAATGGCCGCCAGATCAGGCCGGTCGTTGAGGAAGAAGGGCACCCCGTACCTCCGGCTCAAGGAAAGCATCCTCTCCCCCAACTCCAGAATGGGCCTTGCTTCCCAGTCCTTGGCCCTTAGCTGCAAAACCTCCACCCCCCCGGCTAGGGCCCGTTCCGTCCGGTCCAGCACCTCCCCCATGGGCCAGCCGGGCCTGGGGGTCACCACCAGATAGAGCCTTCCCAACACGCTCACACCTCCCCTCGAGCCCCGTGGGGCCAAGGGCTAAGCCAGCCAAAGGGCCCCATACGGCCTGAGGAGAGGTTGGATTGTAGGTGGATTCCTCCGCATAGGCTTCCCTCCGCCGGCATTACCCGGATCAGGTTCTAAGGGTTGCTGGGAGGTTTACCCAGCTCTCAGCCCCTCGCTTGGGGCACCCCTAGCCTGCCCCATCAATATAGCACACCCGGACAAGACAGTGTAATTGGCCACTACATTTGAGACACCTTGGGGAACCGACCCCTCCCGTATCTTAGCCAGG
>NZ_KZ851839.1:0-1927 GCF_003336745.1 Thermus caldifontis
CACGTGCCCAATCGTCCCCACGTTCACGTGAGGCTTCGTACGGATAAACTCGCCCTTGGCCATGGTTCCTCCTTCTTTCTTGCACGCAAAAGCCGCCCTGGGGGCCCTACGCCCAGGGCAGACAAAAAGATGGAGCTCGCGGCCGGGCTCGAACCGGCGACCTCACCCTTACCAAGGGTGTGCTCTACCTGCTGAGCTACGCGAGCTCGTGGAGCGGGAGACGGGACTCGAACCCGCGACCCTCGGCTTGGGAAGCCGATGCTCTACCAACTGAGCTACTCCCGCATGGGGGTGTGCTGGGCACACCTGTGGTGGGCAGGGCTGGATTCGAACCAGCGAAGGCGTGCGCCAACGGTTTTACAGACCGTCCCCTTTGGCCGCTCGGGCACCTGCCCACGCCCGCTTGGAGCCACCCAGGGGAGTTGAACCCCCAACCCCCCGATTACAAGTCGGGTGCTCTGCCAGTTGAGCTAGGGTGGCAGGACGGGGGATAGGACCCTGTCCGAGGGAATAGGCTAACACACCCCAAGGCAAGTGTCAAGATAAGGGCATGCGCATCGTACCTTTTGGCGCCGCTAGGGAGGTCACGGGAAGCTGCCACCTCCTCTTGGCCGAGGGCAGGCGGGTCCTTCTGGACTGCGGCATGTTCCAGGGGCGGGAGGAGGGGAAAAACCATGCTCCCTTTGGCTTTGAGCCCAAGGCGGTGGAGGCTGTGGTCCTCACCCATGCCCACCTGGACCACGTGGGCAGGTTGCCCAAGCTTTTTCGGGAAGGATACCAAGGGCCCGTCTACGCCACCCAGGCCACCTTTTTGCTGATGCGGATCATCCTCGAGGACGCCCTCAAGGTCATGGAGGAACCCTTCTTTGACGAAGGGGACGTGGAAGGGGTCTTCCGGCACGCCCACCCCTTGGAGTACGGGGCGTGGCTTCGCCTGGGGGACCTGACCCTCACCCTTGGTCAGGCGGGGCACCTACCGGGAAGCGCCTTCGTGGTGGCCCAGGGGGAGGGGAAGACCCTGGTCTATAGTGGGGACCTGGGCAACCGGCAAAAAACCGTCCTCCCCGACCCCTCCCTGCCTCCTAAGGCGGACCTGGTCCTAAGCGAGGGCACCTATGGGGACCGGCCCCACCGCTCCTTCACCGCCACGGTGGGGGAGTTTTTGGAGATTTTGGAACGAACCCTGGGCCAAGGCGGCAAGGTCTTCATTCCCTCCTTTGCCGTGGAGCGCGCCCAGGAAATCCTCTTCCTCCTCTACGAAAACGGCCACCTGTTGCCCGAGGCCCCCATCTACCTGGACTCCCCCATGGCCGAGCGGGTCCTTGCCCTCTATCCCCGGCTGGTGCGCTACTTCAGCGAGGAGGTGCAGGCTTACTTCCTATCCGGCAAGAACCCCTTCCGTCCCAAGAGGCTAGAGGTGGTGGAAAGCGCCGAGGAATCCAAGGCCCTAAGCCGCCAACCTGGCCCTATGGTGATCCTCGCGGGAAGCGGCATGCTCACCGGAGGGCGGATCCTTCACCATCTCAAACATGGCCTTTCCGATCCCAAAAACGCCCTGGTCTTCGTGGGTTACCAGCCTCGAGGGGGCCTAGGAGCCGAGATCATCCAAAGGCCCGAACGCATTCGCCTCCTGGGCCAGGAGGTGCCCCTTAGGGCCAGCGTCCACACCCTGGGGGGTTTCTCAGGACATGCCGGGCAGGATGAGCTTCTGGACTGGCTGGAGGGGCATCCCCGGGTAGCCCTGGTGCACGGGGAAGAGGAAGCCTTGGAAAAGTTGGCCTCCCTTTTGGCCCAAAGGGGGCAGGAGGCCCGGCTGGCCCGCTTCGGGGAGGCTATAGAGGTATGATACCCTTTCCTCTTGTTTCCTTCGCTAAGCCCCAACGAGATGACGCCTACCGGAGGCCCTTTCCGGGGCCCCCACCCTGGC
>NZ_KZ851839.1:1937-15776 GCF_003336745.1 Thermus caldifontis
GCCACCCCCTTGGCCCTCAAGCCGGTCTAAAGCCCAGCCTCTCCAGGACCATGCGGGTGGCAGGGCTTTTGTTGAGGGTGTAGAAGTGCACCCCCTCCACCCCAGCCTCTAAAAGCTCCGCCACCTGGCGGGCGGCATGCTCCACCCCGATCTCCAGAATGGCCTTGGGGTCCTCCTGGTGCCTCTCCAGTTGGGAAAGGAGAGGACCAGGGATGCTGGCCCCACAGACCTCGGTAAAGCGGCGAAGCTGGGGGTAGCTGGTGATGGGCATGATGCCTGGGAGGATGGGGATTCCTATGCCCACCCGCCTGGCCCTTTCCAGGAAGCCGAAGTAGTGGGCATTGTTGAAGAAAAGCTGGGTAATGGCGAAGTCCAAACCCGCCTCCACCTTGGCCTTGAAGTGGAGGAGGTCGGCCTCGAGGCTCGGGCTTTCCGGGTGCCCCTCGGGGTAGGCAGCCCCACCCACGGAGACCCCTTCCCCATACCGCTCCCGGATGGAGGCCACCAACTCCGAGGCATAGCGGAACCCCTCGGGATGGGGTCTAAAGACCCTTTCCCCTTGCGAAGGATCCCCCCTAAGGGCCAGGATGTTCTCCACCCCCACCTCCACGAAGCGGTCCAGGACCTCCGCCACCTCCTTCCGGCTCTGCCCGGCCACGGTGAGGTGGGCAAGGGGGTTTAGCCCCAAGTCCAAAATGCGCTTGGCCCAAAGGACGCTCCTTTCCCGGGTGCTCCCCATGGCCCCGTAGGTGATGGAAACGAAGGCGGGCCGGAAGGGCTTAAGCTCCTCCATGGTGCGGAAAAGGGCCTCCTCCCCTTCCGGGGTCTTGGGGGGGAAGAACTCAAAGGAAAAAAGGGGCCCCTTGCGCGCCTTTAGGAGGTCCCGTATTTTCATGCGCAAGAGTGTAGCCCCTCCTCCCCCCCAGGTCAAGGTGGCAAAATGGGGGTATGGTAGAGGTTCCGGAAATCCCCAAGGTGGAAGGTTTGGAGCTCCCGGCCAAGGAGACCGCCTTAATCGTGGTGGACATGCAAAACGACTTCGCCCACCCGCAAGGGGCCCTTTTCGTGCCCGATGCCCCCAAAAGCGTCCCCGCCATCCGGCTCCTTCTGGAAAGGGCGCGGCGGGCGGGTACGCGGGTGGTCTACACCCAGGACTGGCACCGGGAGGACGATCCCGAGTTCCAGATCTGGCCCCGGCATGCGGTGGCCGGCACCTGGGGGGCGGAGATCCTGGAGGAGCTTCGCCCCGAACCGGGGGACCTGGTGGTCCAGAAAGTGCGCTACGACGCCTTCTACGGCACCCCCTTGGACCATTACCTCCACCTCTGGGGGATTAAGAACGTGGTGGTGACGGGCACCGTGGCCAACATCTGCGTGCTCCACACCGCAGGTTCCGCCGCCTTGCGCTGGTACCGGGTGGTCCTCCCGGAAGACGCCACCAGCGCCCTTACCCCCTTTGACCTCCAGGCTGCCTTGCGCCAGATCACCTTCCTCTACCAGGGCAAGGTAACCCGGGCCGAAGGGGTGCGGTTTGTCTAGGCACCTGGCCTCGAGGTTCCGCCTGAGGCGGCCCAGGGTCTGGCCGGTGGGGGATTTGGGCCTACGCCGGAAAGCCAAGGGGCTCCTTGGTGGGAAGACCCCGGCGCTTCCTGCCTTGGGCGAGCCCCTCCGGCCCTACCCTCGCCACCAGGCTTGGTACCTATGGCGAACCCTGGATTAACCCCCTTGGCCCAGGCGGAAGGCGAAGGGGAGGTCCGCCTCCTGAGGCAGGCCCAGGACCTGGGCTTTCCCGTGGTGGAAACCTGGGTGGTGGGGCTATGGGAGGAGTTTGCCCGCCTCAACAACCTTCCTGAGCGCATCCAAAGGCTTTTCCAAGGCGTCTTCGGCGTGCGCATAGACGAGGAACGCCTCCTCCTGGCAGCCGAAGAAGCGGAAAGGGCGGTGCGGGAAAGCTACCTGTTGCCGGAACGGGCCGAGGCCTTTCTCCATGCCCTACAGGGGAAGGATCCCTTCCTCCTTCGCCGGCCCGGGGAAGGCCGCTACCGGCTGGCCCATACCCCCCAGGAAGCCCTCTTCGCCCTAAAACGGCTTTGGGCGGAGGCCTTTAGGGTGGAGGCCATCTTGGAGCGCTATCCCTTTCTCTTTCCTCCCTCGGCTCCCGTCTTGGTTCAGGCCCTGGACACCCCCGGCAAGGACCCCCTCCTCGAGGTCCAGGAAGACCCTTTCCTCTCTTTGGATCTCCTTGAGGCCTTGGGGGAAAGGGTGGTCGCCTACACCTGGGGAGGCCTCCTCTTGCGGATAGAATCCCAACATGGTGGATAGCCACCTTCATACCCCCCTTTGCGGCCACGCCCAGGGAGCCCCTGGGGAGTATCTCTTCCACGCCCGCAAGGCAGGGCTAAAGGGCGTGGTCTTCACCGACCACAGCCCCATGCCCTCCTGGTACGACCCCACGAGCCGCATGCGCCTCGAGGCCCTCCCCTTTTACCTTCTGGCCCTGGAAAGGGTCCGGGAGGAACACCCGGACCTCTACATAGGGATTGGCCTCGAGGCGGACTTCCACGAGGGGACCCAGGGCTTTGTGGCCACCCTTCTCAAGGGCTACCCCTTTGACTACGTGATTGGGAGCGTCCACTACCTGGGGGCCTGGCCCTTGGACCATCCCGACCACCAGGAGGAGTACACCTGGCGGGAACTGAGGGAGATTTTCCAAGCCTACTTCCAGGAGGTGGAGAAGGCCGCCAGAAGCGGGCTCTTCCACGCCATCGGCCACCTAGACCTGCCCAAGAAGTTCGGCCACCACCTGCCCGAGGAGGTCCTCTTGGACCTTGCCGAACCGGCCCTTCAGGCCATAGCGGAGGAGGGGCTTTTCCTGGACGTGAACACCGCCGGGCTCAGGAACCCGGCCAAGGAGATCTACCCCGCCCCCTTCCTCCTCAGGCGGGCCCGGGAGCTGGGTATTGGGGTAGTGCTGGGCTCCGATGCCCACCGGCCAGAGCAGGTGGGGCATGCCTTCCCTGAAGCGGTGGCGCTTTTGCTGGACCTGGGGTATCGGGAAGCCCACTACTTCCAAGGGGGAAAGCCCTTAGCCTACCCCTTGTCCAGGGCCTCATAAACCCGCTCTCTCAGGGTACCCAGGTCCAGGTCTTCCCGCCGTCCCGAGGCCCATTCGTACGCCCTCACCGCCGCCACCAACCGGGAAAAGGCCTCGGCGCAAGGGTTGGGAGCCGGGGCCTCATACTCCATGAAGGTGACCCGCTCGTAGTCCTCGGCGTACTCTTCCTCTTCCGCCTTCACGCACTCCCAATAGCGGCGCAACGCCTCCTCCACATGGAGGCGGGCCTGCTCCAAGGCCGTCAAGGTCCTTCACCACCTTTGCGGCTTTGGAACCTCAGGCTTGCCGCAGGGATAGGGCCTTCCTGGAAGCGCTCCTCCCGCCAGGGGTCGCCCCGGAAATGGTAACCCAGCCCTTCCCAAAAGCCCAACTCCAGATGGTCCAAAAGTTCTATGCTCCGCACCCACTTGGCGCTTTTCCAAGCGTAAAGGTGGGGCACCAAAAGCCGCACCGGCCCACCGCGTTCCAAAGGCAGGGGCTTGCCGTAAAGGGTATGGGCAAGGAGAACGTCCTCCCGCAGGAGGTCCTCCAGGAAGAGGTTGGTGGTGTAGCCCCCGTAACAGTGGACCAAGGCGGCTACCGCCTGGGGCTTAGGCTTGGCCTTCAGCAAAAGATCCTTCACCCGCACCCCTTTCCAAGCCACGTCCAGGCGGCTCCAGCGGGTCACGCAGTGGAAATCCCGGGTGAGCTCCACCTGGGGTAGCCCCAGAAGCTCCTGGTAGGTGAGGGTAAGGGGCTCTTCCACCAGGCCAAGAAGGGAAAAGCGCCACTCCTCGGGGGAAACCCTGGGCTCCTCCCCATAGGTGAGGATGGGGAAGCGCTCCGTCACCACCTGGCCGGGGGGGATACGGTCCATACCCCCAGGTTAAGACCCGCTCCGGGGCCTAAAAGCAACCTGGCTCACCGGCTTTGGTAGCGGATCACCTCCACCTTCTCCAAGGTGACCAAACCCTCCTTCACCATCCCATCCAATACGGGCAGGAAGGCCCGGATCTTCTCCTCCGTATCCACGATCTCGATCATGACGGGCAGGTCCTCGGAAAGCTGCAGCACCTTGGCGGTGTGGATGCGGGAGTGTCCGCCGAAACCCATGAAGCCCTTAAACACCGTGGCCCCGGCCAGGCCCTGGCGCTTGGCCTCGAGGACGATGGCCTCGTAGAGGGGTTTCCCCCCATGCCGGTCCGACTCCCCCACGAAGATGCGCAGGAGCTTGGCCTCCCCTTCCAGCTTCATACCCCTAGGCTACCAGGGCCCCGCCCAGGCGGTAGCCCAAAAGCACCAGGAAAAGGCCCAGGAAGACGCTGAAAAAAACGTATAGAAAGGCCCTCCAGGCCTCACCATCTTGGAAGAGGGCCAGGGTTTCGTAGCTGAAGGTGGAAAAGGTGGTGAACCCCCCTAATACCCCCACCGCCAGGAAGAGGCGCCCTTCCCCGGAAAGGGCCCCCTCCAGGGATAGGCGGATCACCACGCCGATAAGAAAGCTGCCCAAGGCGTTGATCAAGAGGGTGCTATAGGGAAAGCTAGGCCCGGTGAGGGCCTGCACCCAGACCCCAAGCCCATAGCGTAAGAGGGAGCCCAAGGCTCCCCCCAAGGCCACCAGGAGATACCGCTCCACCCCCAAAGTATATTGGGACCATGAAGCCCAAGACCCTTTCCCCCATCCTCACCGCCAAGGGGGTGCGCCTGGCCATCGCCGTGGGCCGGTTCAACGAGCGGGTGACCAAGATGCTCTTGGAAGGGGCCCTCGAGGCCTATGCCCGCCTGGGGGGGGACCCCGGCGAGGTCCTGGTGGCCTGGGTACCGGGTTCCTTTGAACTCCCCCTGGTGGCCAAGCGCCTGGCGTTGCGCCCCGACGTGGATGCGGTGGTGGCCCTAGGGGCCGTGGTGCGGGGGGAAACCCCCCACTTTGAGTACGTGGCCACCCAGGCTGCCTCGGGCCTCATGCAGGCCATGCTGCAGACGGAAAAGCCCATCGTCTTCGGCGTCCTCACCACCAATACCCCAGAGGAGGCCCAGGAGAGGGCCGGGGGCAAGGCGGGGAACAAGGGAGCCGAGGCGGTCTTCACCGCCATTGAGATGGTGCGGCTTCTAGAGGCTATTTCCCGGTGAACAGGGCCCGGGCGTAGCGCAGGTGCAGGTAGAGGAAGCACCCCAAGCAGAAGCCGAAGGCCAGGTTAATGAAGGCCAGGAGGGCCACCAAAAGGGCCAGGCCATAACCGACCCCCTTTAGGCCGAGAAGGAGGAACAAGGAAGCCAGTCCCAAAAACACCGCCCCCAGGGTACGGGCGAAGCGGTGGGGCCTGGGGTCCTCCTCCACCAGCCTGGGGGGGATGCCCAGGGCCCGCTTGAGGGCCACCATCAGGTCCCAAGGGGTATGTTGGCTGGCCATCAGGAGGAAAAGAAGATAGACCAAAAGGGGAAGGTCCAAAAGCGCCGCCAAGGGCAGAAGAAGGCTAAGCAGCACCTGGTTAAAGCGGAGCTGGTTCCGGTCCGTCTTCATGGGACCAGTATACACCTGAGCCTGTGAAGAATAGGGGTAAAGGCACGCTTTGCGGAACCCCAGGGCACAATAGAGGCATGGTTCCCCTCCTCACCACCCCGCTACCGGTACCCCATGGCTTCACCACCCGTCTGGGCGGGGTTTCCGAAGGCCCCTTCCAAAGCCTGAACCTCTCCGCCGCCACCGGGGACGCCCCCGAAAGGGTGGCCGAAAACCAAAGGCGGGTCCTGTCCCTTTTTGGCCACCCCCCGGTGGCCGGGCTCAAGCAGGTGCACGGAACGGAGATCCACCTGGTGGAAGGCCCTGGGGTTTGGGAAGGAGATGGCCTCCTCACCCAAACCCCTGGACTCCTCCTCCGGGTGGGGGTAGCGGACTGCTACCCTCTTTTGCTTTACCACCCAAAAGGCGCGGTGGCGGCCCTGCATGCCGGCTGGCGGGGGGTGGTGGGGGGTATCCTGCCTCGAGCCTTAGAGCTCCTAGAGAGGCTGGGGCTGGATCCAGAGGAGACCCACCTGGCCATCGGCCCTGGCATTGGGGGCCGGTGCTACCAGGTGGGGGAGGAGGTGGCAAAGCGGTTCGCCCAAGCGGGTCTAGGCACCTTTACCCCGGACCCCACCACCCCCGGGAAGTACCTTCTGGACCTGGAAAGGGCCCTCCTCCTCCAGGCGGAAAAGGCCGGGCTTTCCCCGGAAAGGATCCACCGGGTGGGCCTCTGCACCCACTGCGAACCCACCCTCTTCTCCCACCGCCGCGACCGGGGGAGGACGGGGCGGATGTGGGGGCTCATCATGCTCCCCCGTTAAGGGCTCGTTAACCCCGCCGTGGCACAATGGAAGCATGCTCTTCCCCCGGGCGGTCCTGCCCTCCCTCCTCCACCTCACCCCAAAGTGGCTAAAGGAACGAGGCCTTAAGGGGGTGATCCTGGACCTGGACAACACCCTCCTGCCTTACGGGGAGGAGACACCTTTGCCGGAGCACCGGGCCTGGTTGGAGGCCTTAAAGGCTGAGGTTCCCGTTTATCTTCTCTCCAATGCCTTGCCCGAACGCTTCCGCCGCATCCAAGAACAGCTGGGCCTTCCCGGCCACGCCCCCGCCTTAAAGCCTTGGTTGGGGTTTAAAAGGGCCCTGGAGGTCCTGGGACTTCCCGCCCGGGAAGTAGCGGTGGTGGGGGACCAGGTTTTCACCGATGTCCTTGGGGGCAACCTGGTGGGCGCCTACACGGTCTTGGTGCCCCCCTTGCGGGAAAGGGAATTCTTTTACACCCGTTTCATACGGATGCTGGAGGCTCCATTTAGAACGCCACGGGGAGGACTGGGATGAGCGTGCTGACCATCGGCGATAAACGACTGGGTGCCATCCTGTTGGATGCCGGCCTCCTCACCGACGAGGAGCTCCAGATGGCCCTGGAGAAGCACCGGGAGGTGGGAGGCTCCTTGGCGGAGGTCATCGTGGACTCGGGCCTTCTCTCCGAAAGGCGCATCGCCCAGGCCATTGAGGACCATTTCGGCATCCCCTTGGTGGAGCTTCATACCTTGGAGATCCCCCCCAGGGTGAAGGCCCTTTTGCCGGCGGAGAAGGCCAAGGAGCTCCAGGCCATCCCCTTTGCCCTGGACGAGGAGGCGGGCGTGGTGCGGGTGGCCTTCGTGAACCCCCTGGACACCCTGGCCCTCGAGGAGGTAGAGGACCTCACGGGGATGGTGGTGGAGCCCTACCAGGCCACCAAGAGCGCCTTCCTCTATGCCTTGGCTAAGAACTACCCAGAGCTCGGCCTGCCCCTACCCCCTCCCCCCAGCGGCCCTAGCCGGGAGGAGCTGAGGGTGGGCGAGCTTTTGGTGCAAAAGGGCCTTTTGGACCGGAACACCCTGGAGGAAGCCCTGGTGGAGCAGGAAAAGACCGGGGATCTCCTGGGCCGCATCCTGGTGCAAAAGGGGCTACCTGAGGAAGCCCTCTACCGGGTTTTGGCGGAACAACGGGGCATGGAGTTCCTCCCCTCCACCCAAGGCCTCTCCCCCGACCCCACCGCCGCCCATCTGCTCCTTCGTTCCGACGCCCTGCGCTATAGCGCCGTGCCCGTGGGGTTCAAGGACGGGGAGGTGGAGGTGGTCCTGGCCGACCCCCGGCACAGGGAAGCGGTGGCGGAGCTTTTGCGCCAGCCCGTCCGTTTCCTCCTCACCCCACCCAAAGAGTGGGAATCCCTTTTCCACCGGGCCTATCCGGAGAAGAGCCGCCTGGGGGAGGTCCTGGTCCAGGAAGGGCGCTTGAGCCGGGAGGACCTAAGGGAGGCCCTCGAGGTGCAAAAGCGCCTGCCCAAGGCCAAGCCCCTGGGGGAGATCCTGGTGGAACTGGGCCTGGCCCGACCCGAGGATGTGGAGGAGGCCCTGAAAAAGCAGCGCCAGGGTGGAGGCCGCCTCGAGGACACCCTGGTGGCCTCGGGCAAGCTCAAACCCGAGGCCCTAGCCCAGGCGGTGGCAGCCCAGCTGGGCTATACCTACCTTAACCCCGAGGAGAACCCCCCGGACCCCGGGGCCGCCCTTCTCCTCCCTGAGGACCTGGCCCGCCGCTATGGGGTCTTCCCCCATCACCTGGAGGGCAAGTCCCTGGTTCTCCTCATGAAGGATCCCCGGAACATCCTGGCCCTGGACGACGTCCGCCTGGCCTTAAAGCGCAAGGGCCTGGCCTACGAGGTGGTGCCCGCGGTGGCCACCGAGGCCGCCATCGCCAAGCTGATAGAGCGCTTTTACGGCAAGGAGGAGCTGGGCGAGATCGCCAAGGAGCTCTCCAAGGGCTACCAGGAAGAGGAGGCCATTACCCCCGAGCTGGACGAAAGCGCCGCCCAGAAGTTCGTCAAGCAGGTGATCCGGGAAGCCTACCTACAGGATGCCTCCGATATCCACATAGAGCCCCGGCAGTCGGATGTGCTGGTGCGCCTGCGCATCGACGGCACCTTGCGCCAGTACACCACCCTGCCCAAAGGGGCTCTAAACTCCGTCATCAGCGTGGTCAAGATCATGGGGGGTCTCAACATCGCCGAAAGGCGCCTGCCCCAGGACGGGCGGGTGCGCTACCGGGAAGGGGCCATCGACGTGGACCTCCGCCTCTCCACCCTGCCCACCGTCTACGGGGAGAAAGCGGTGATGCGCCTTCTGAAAAAGGCCACCGACATCCCGGAGATCGAGGGGCTGGGCTTCGCCCCCGGAGTCTTTGAGCGCTTTCAGGAGGTGATCTCCAAGCCCTACGGCATCTTCCTCATCACCGGCCCCACCGGAAGCGGCAAGAGCTTCACCACCTTCTCCATCCTGAAGCGCATCGCCACCCCCGACAAGAACACCCAAACCATCGAGGACCCCGTGGAGTACGAGATCCCCGGCATCAACCAGACCCAGGTGAACCCCCAGGCGGGCCTCACCTTCGCCCGGGCCCTTAGGGCCTTCTTGAGGCAGGACCCGGACATCATCATGGTGGGGGAGATCCGGGACTCGGAAACCGCCAAGATCGCCACCGAGGCCGCCCTCACCGGGCACCTGGTGATCGCCACCTTGCACACCAACGACGCCGCCCAGGCCATCACCCGCCTGGACGAAATGGGAGTGGAGCTTTTCAACATCTCCGCCGCCCTCATCGGGGTGCTCTCCCAACGGTTGGTGCGCAGGATCTGCGACGGATGCAAGGTGGAGGTGAAGCCCGACCCGGAGATCCTGCGCCGCTTGGGCCTTTCCGAAAGGGAGATCCAAGGGGCTAAGCTCTTTAGGGGCATGGGGTGCGAGCGCTGCGGGGGAACGGGCTATAAGGGACGCTACGCCATCCACGAGCTATTGGTGGTGGACGACGAGATCCGCCACGCCATCGTGGCCGGCAAGTCGGCCACGGAGATCAAGGAGATCGCCAGGAGGAAGGGGATGAAAACCCTGCGGGAGGATGGCATCTACAAGGCCCTCCAGGGGATCACCACCCTCGAGGAGGTCCTGGCGCGTACCATTGAGTAAAGGAGTGAGCCATGGCTAAAACACCCGACATCGTGGATCTTCTGACCCTGGCCGTGGAGCGGGGGGCCAGCGACCTGGTGATCACCGTGGGCCTTCCCCCCATGATCAAGGTGGATGGGGAGTTCCACCCCACGGAGTACGAACCCCTCTCCCCCCAGGACACCCGCCGGCTCATGTACGCCCTCATGGACGAGAAGCAGCAGCGGGTCTTTGAGGAGGAAAAGGAGCTGGATTTCTCCTTTAGCCTACCGGGAAGGGGGCGCTACCGGGTAAACGTCTTCCTGCAACGGGGAAGCGTGGGAGGGGTCCTTAGGGTGGTACCCGCCACCATCAAGAGCTTTGAGGAGCTGGGCCTGCCCAAGAACATCGCCGAGATCGCCATGGCCCCAAGGGGCCTGGTCCTGGTCACGGGGCCCACGGGGTCGGGGAAAAGCACCACCTTGGCCTCCATGATCGACTACATCAACGAGCGCAAGCCCGTGCACATCGTGACCATCGAGGACCCCATAGAGTTTTTCCACAAGCACAAGAAGGCCATCGTCAACCAGCGGGAGATCGGCTCCGATACCCACGGGTTCCATAAGGCCCTAAGGAGCGTCCTCCGCCAGGCCCCGGACGTGATCCTGGTGGGGGAGATGCGGGACTACGAGACCATCGCCGCCGCCATCACCGCCGCGGAAACTGGGCACTTGGTCATGGGCACCCTGCACACCAACTCCGCCCCCGAGACCATCGACCGCATCATCGACGTCTTCCCGGAGGCCCAGCAGGAGCAGGTGCGGGTGCAGCTTTCCAACAACCTGGTGGCGGTGCTTACCCAGCAACTCCTTCCCAAGGCCTTCGGGGGCGGAAGGGTGTTGGCTTACGAGCTCATGATCGCCACCCCGGCGGTAAGGGCCTTGATCCGGGAGGGGAAAAGCCACCAGCTCCGGAGCGTGATCCAGACGGGTGGCCAGTACGGCATGGTCACCATGGACGCCTGCCTGGCGGACCTTTACCGGCGCAAGCTGATCACCTACGAGATGGGCTTGAACAGGGCGGTGGACCCCAAGGAGTTCATGCGCCTCGCCGGGGTGCAGGAGGGAGCCAAGCGCCCCTAAAGGGCCCAAGGGCTTGGTAAACTTTAGATCATGTATGAGGCGGTTATCGGCCTCGAGGTCCACCTGCACCTGAAGACCCGGACCAAGGCCTTCTGCGGCTGTGAGGCCGAGTATTTTGGAGCTCCTCCCAACACCCACACCTGCCCCGTCTGCCTGGGCCTTCCTGGGGCCCTCCCCGTGCCCAACAAAAGGGCGGTGGAGTTTGGCCTAAGGCTCGCCCTGGCCCTGGGAAGCCGGGTTCCGGAAAGGCTGGTCTTCCACCGCAAAAACTACTTCTACCCCGACCTTCCCAAAAACTACCAGATCAGCCAGTACGACCTGCCCCTGGGCCAAGGGGGCAGCCTCCCTTTGGGGGAAAGGGCCGTGCGCATCAAGCGCCTCCACCTGGAGGAGGACGCCGGCAAAAGCCTCCACCTGGAGGACCGCACCCTTTTGGACCTGAACCGGGCGGGAAGCCCCCTGATTGAGCTGGTCACCGAACCCGACCTCTATAGCCCCGAGGAAGCCCGGCTTTTTCTCCAACGCATCCAGGCCCTGGTCCAGACCCTGGGCATCTCCGAGGCCAGCCCCGAGGAGGGAAAGATGCGGGCCGATGTGAACGTTTCCGTGCGCCGCCAAGGGGAGCCTTTGGGCACCAAGGTGGAGATCAAAAACCTCAACTCCTTTAAGAGCGTACAAAGGGCCCTGGAGTACGAGATCCGCCGCCAGACCGAGATCCTAAGGCGGGGGGAGAGGGTCAAGCAGGCCACCATGGGTTTTGAAGAGGGAAGCGGCAAGACCTACCCCATGCGCACCAAGGAGGAGGAGGCGGACTACCGCTACTTCCCCGAGCCCGACATCCCCCCGGTGCCCATCTCCCGGGAATGGCTCGAAGCCATCCGGAACAACCTCCCCGAACTCCCCTGGGAAAAGGAAAGGCGGTACCAGGCCCTGGGGATCAAGGCCAAGGATGCGGAGGTCCTGGCCTATACCCCTTCCCTGGCCCGCTTCCTGGACCAAGCCCTCGGCCTCGGCCAAGCCTCCCCTCAGGCCCTGGCCAACTGGCTTTTG
Organism: Thermus caldifontis; assembly: GCF_003336745.1. Lineage (NCBI taxonomy): Bacteria > Thermotogati > Deinococcota > Deinococci > Thermales > Thermaceae > Thermus > Thermus caldifontis. The sequence goes on from NZ_KZ851839.1 coordinate 13,686, forward strand.
GCGGACGTGGCCGGGCTCTTGAACGAAAAGGGGCTTACCTTGGAACAAACCCGCTTTACCCCAGAGGGTCTCTCCCGGCTGGTGGCCCTCTTCCAGCGGGGGGAGATCACCAGCCGGGTGGCCAAGGAACTCCTGCCCGAGGTGCTGGAGGGCCTGGATCCCGAGGCCCTGGTGCGGGAACGGGGCCTTAAGGTGGTGGCGGACGAGGGGGCCTTGAGGGCCGTGGTGACCGAGGTGATCGCCACCATGCCCGAGGCAGCGGAAAGCGTGCGCCAGGGCAAGCTTAAGGCCCTGGACGCCCTTTTGGGCCAGGTGATGCGGAGAACCAAGGGCCAGGCCAAGCCGGACCTGGTGCGCAGGCTCCTCCTCGAGGCCCTTGGGGTAGGATAAGGCCGATGCGCTACGAGGAGGCCGGGGTCCAAATGGAAGCCAAGGCGGAAGCCCTGAAACGGGCCAAGGAGGCCATCGCCGCCACCTATACCCCGGAGGTCCTAAGGGGCCTTGGGGCCTTCGGCGGGCTTTTTGACGCCAAGAGGCTAAAGGAGATGGCCCACCCTGTCCTGGTGGCCACCACGGACGGGGTGGGAACCAAGACCCTTTTGGCCCTACAGGCAGGGGATGTCTCCGGGCTGGGTTTTGACCTGGTCAACCACTCGGTGAACGACCTTTTGGCCCAAGGGGCTTTGCCCCTCTTCTTCATGGACTACTTGGCGGCAAGCCGCCTGGAGGAGGGGGTGCTCTCCGCCCTCCTCTCCTCCTTGGCCGAGGCCTGTAAGGCCCTGGGCATTCCCCTTCTGGGCGGGGAGACCGCGGAGATGCCCGGGGTTTACCGGGAGGGGGCCTGGGACGTGGCGGGCACCTTGGTGGGGGTGGTGGAAAGGGAGGAGGTCCTGGGCCCGGAAAGGGTAAGGGAAGGGGACGTGCTCCTGGCCCTTCCCTCCTCCGGCCCCCACACCAACGGCTACTCCCTGATCCGGAAGGTGGTAGAGGGGATGGACCTCGAGGGGCCCGTGGCGGAACTAGGGGAAAGCCTAAAGGCCGCCCTCCTCCGTCCCCACCGGGCCTACCTGAAGGAGTTTCTCACGCTTAGGGAAGCAGGCGTGGAGCTCCACGCGGTGGCCCACATCACCGGGGGCGGCCTTCCGGAAAACCTCCCCCGGGCCCTTCCCCAGGGGCTGGGAGCGGAAATCCGCAAGGGAAGCTGGCCCATTCCCCCCATCTTTCCCTACCTGCAACGGATGGGAAACATACCGGAGGAGGAGATGTACCGGGTCTTCAACATGGGCCTAGGGCTCATCCTGGTCCTACCGGAAAAAGACGCCCAAAGGGCCATGGAGCTGGTGGAAAGCTTCCTAGTGGGCAGGGTAGTGGCCGGCTCCGGAATCCGCCTGGTATGAAAGAGATCTGGCTCATCCGCCACGGGGAAACCGAGTGGAACGTCAATAAGCGCTTTCAAGGCCACCTGGATGTGCCCCTCTCCCCGGTGGGCATCGGCCAAGCCTTCCGCCTGGCCCAGCGGCTTGCCCGAAGCCAACTTCCCTTCCACGGGCTTTACGCCTCCGACCTACGCCGGGCCCGGGAAACCGCCGAGCCCCTGGCAGCGATGCTGGGCCTCCCCTTGGAAACCTCCCCGCTTCTGCGGGAGATTGACGTGGGTCTCCTGGCAGGCCTAAGCCGGGTGGAAGCGGAAGCCCGTTACCCCGAGTTCATCCAGGAAGCCCAGAGGGACCCCTGGCATACCCCCCGTCCAGGTGGGGAAAGCATGGCGGACCTGGCCCGGCGCCTGGAGGCTTTCCTGGAGGTGCTCCCACCCGGCCGCCACCTCCTGGTGACCCATGGGGGGGTCATCCGCGCGGCCCTGAAGATGGCCCTGGACCTCGAGGGCGATGCCTGGAGACGCTTCCACATCCCCAACACCTCCATCACCCGCATCCTTCTACCGGCTCAGGAGGTCCTAACGGTTTCCGATAGCGCTCACCTGGAAACCTGGGCCGACTGGCTTTCCGACGAAAGCGTCAAATAAAAAAACCCCAGGCATAAGCCTGGGGTTTTGTTGGAGCGGGAGACGGGACTTGAACCCGCGACCCCGAC
>NZ_KZ851840.1:0-226 GCF_003336745.1 Thermus caldifontis
CCGCCGCCAAAGCAGGCAGCGCAAAGAAAAACCTACCAGACCAAAAGGGGATTGTCAAGGGGGCCAAGGGGGTAGACTTCCGTATCTTGACGGAAAGGCTTCTCCTCGTTAAGCTGGTTTTTGCGTGCGGGGGCGATTAGCTCAGCTGGTCAGAGCGCACGCCTGATAAGCGTGAGGTCGGTGGTTCAAGTCCACCATCGCCCACCACGATGGGAAGGGTAAATCC
>NZ_KZ851840.1:236-4881 GCF_003336745.1 Thermus caldifontis
CCCGGGGTTCATCTAACCCCGGGGATCGGTTTTTGACACCTACATGACACCTAATAGCCCGTTGCCAGGTGGTAGATCAAATAACCTACTGCCCCACCCAGCAGGGCGGCCATAAACCCTGCCCACCAGGGGTTCCGCCTGGCCCAGGCAAGAAATTGACCCGAGATGGTGAGGCCTGTACGGCGCACCGCCAGCAGCTCCACCATTCCAAGCCAGACGACCAGGCCGCCCAGGAAGATAAGCCACCACCATAGGCCCGTCAGGGCAAAGGCGACACCCAATGTCGCCAACATGGCTATAATGCCCCAGGGCACCCTCATACCTTTAGCTCAGAGTAGCGATTGGCTTGGCTAATGATGGCGCAGGCATAGGGCTCATTGCGCCTTCCTTGGCGGAATCCCGCCAGTCCTACGTTATATGCTTGAAGAATCTCCTTCCACGACGCCCCAGCCATCTGGCCCTTCAGCCACGCCAGATACTCCAGTCCAGCCGCTACCGCGTACCAAATCCGCGCATACATGGACATGCTCAGCATCTGCCCGGGGTCCTTGCCTACCTGACAAAAGGCTACCGGTTTTACCTGCAAGGGGCCCAGCTCGGTCTGAGGTGAGGCGGTGCACCGCCCCTTGGCCAGGGCCGCACGAATGCGATCGGTCTCAAGGTAGAGGTTGAAGCGGCTCTCCTGCCAGGCTAGGGCGGTGGCGATATCCGGGGGAATGCCGTAGTTGGTGGAAGTGGCCAGGGCTGATGCCAGCACCAGGGTGCATGGGGTACCCGAAGCGGGGATGCACACGCCCAGGTTGGGCCGCACTTCCCGGATGCGCTCATGGATGCGGTATATCAGCGCTTGGTAGTCCTTGGCTAGTCCGCTCCCGGGCTGGTACTGGCACCCGGTAGGGGCAGGGGTAGGAGAGACAAACGCTGGGCGGGGCCGCAGTAGGAGGTATGCAACCAGCCCCCCCAGCGCCAAAACCCCCCACCTAGCCCCTCCGGCGCGCAACGTCCTCCACCCCCCTGATTGTTCTCCTGATGCGCTTCATGCCGCGGTTAAGGGTCAACATCCCCCCAGCGTAGTACCACACGAAGGCGTGCAGGTCCCAGTAGGTGGCCACCCCTCCTTTGGCCTCAGCGCCGGCCACGTGGCGCCCGTCCTGCCTGGCCAGGGGAAAAATCCCCGCGGGTAGTGCGGGCACCCCATGGGTTGGAGGAAGAGAAAAAGTGCGGTTTCCCCAGTTTCCTGGTACCATCACGGCCCCCATGTTACAGTCCACTCACCGATAGTCAACTTGTACAAGTTAGTCTTCGTGAACTCCTGTCCAGGGTCTAGTTTTACGCCCATGGGATACCCATCGTAGCCGAGCCCTATGAGCCGGATGGTCGCATTAGCCTCGCTTGATAACCAGGTAACTGGTTGCGTCGTCCTGGTACGGCTACCTTGGATATAGCTATTGTATGAGATGCCTTTATAGAAACCACCAGAAGTATACGACGAACTATTATTGTAGTTGGGGGGTACATCTGCGCTATGCAGAACGTGCCCCCGGTAAATGTCTCCCCCCATCATTAGCCCATGTAAAAGTGCTATGTCGCCGAATTCGCTGCCAAATACATTCCATGGGAAAGCATTAATTGGGGCATACTTGCGCAAGAACAATTCGCCCGTTCGTACCCCAATACCGTCAATGTTAATGGACACTGGTTGCGGGATAACTGGGCCAACACTTACACGCCAGCGGTATATGAGCCGCAGGCGTTGGTCAGAGGCAGGAGTAATTACCACAGGGTTTCCCAAACCATCCCGGAAAAGTTCGCGACACATGAGGTTGCTTGATGGGTTTTGTGCCGGAGCAAACCCCCATTCCGCAAGGTTTTTATTGCCAACCTGGGCTTCCGTGAACTCTCTTACAACCGTGATATCGGCTACCCCATCGGCCACGCGGGAAATAGACCAGGTGTTGGTACCAGCAGACTCGTTAATATTTGTTCTAGCTACCTCCGCCGCCAGGGATGTTTGGGCGGGGTCTGGTAGCGTGGAACCCGTTCCGACCGCTGCCCAAAGGCCAAGCAAAAACCCGTACTGGGCCATGAGGGTGTCGTAGGTTTGATTTAGGACAAGGTTGTGCTGCTCGGCCTCCTGGTCCACCACCCAACGCTTGCGCCTTCCACGCCCGCCGGGGCCAAAAGTTAAATCCTCCTTGTACCGCCCAAGTTGCCAATGCATGTGTTGGGGCTGAAGGCGAGCACCAACACTTGGCGGTGGGGGAAGCAGGGGCCGCACCTTTATCACAGGGATAATCTTGCCGGCGTTCTCTGGCGTCCAAATCTTGGCCATGGCAATCTCCTCACGCAAGCTCATAGGCCCCCGTGTTCGGGGCCGCTAACGATGCCGTACCCAAAAGGTCTGGGCTTGTATAGCCAGCAAAAGTGGTGGTGTCCACTACGATTACCACCAGGGCATACGTACCGCCACTTGGGGCTGTCAACGTAGCGCTACCCAAACTGTCCGGACTCGAGTAGCCCGGAGATGTCGTGGTGTCCACAACGATCACCACGGGCACATAGGCCGCAGTACTGGGGGCAGCGAGTGTTGCCCCACCCAAGGTGTCGCCCACTTCAAGCACGATTACTATGGGGATATATGCCCCTTGCGTGGGTGCGTTCAGCACCGCTTGCCCCAAGGTGTCCACGCCCAGGTCAGAAACAAGGACAATCGGAATGTAGTGCCCTTCAGCAGGTGGGCTCAAAGTTGTAGAGCCCAATGCATCCTGTAGATGCACAGGGTACAGCTCAGGGCGCAGGACAAAGCCCGTGGCGTCCAATGTGTTGCCCAAACTTCCCAAAAGCTCAATCTGATACGGCAGGGCTACGGCCTGGTCTAGCACTACGGGCTCTGCGAAGGTTTGTATGTCGTGGGGGCTGGCATAAAGTTCCCTTTGAACCCGTTGGACCACCGTTTTCCGGTCAGGTGTTAAGTGCCAGACGATGACATCCGAGTCCGGTGGGTAATAGCCCACCACCGCGTCGTTCAGCACCACGGGGTCGCATCCAGGAAAGGGGCCCCGCATTACGAAGGCCTGGCTTACCGGGTCCCATTGGCGGATCCATACCTCCCCTTGGCGCTCATATACCACCACATGCCGCGCGGCCTGGTCGAAGGCCACCCCCATGTGCCGTATCTCCTCCACCGCATGGGGTAGGGGATCCACCTCCACTTCAACCCACACGGCCACCTCGGGACCCCTAGGGTCATTCAGCGCCCATGGTCCTTCCATAGGCACCTGGGCCTGGAAGAGCCGGAAGCGGCGCTCTGCCCTGTCCAGCACAGCTGCCCACGCGTAGCCGTATAGGGTGGTGTAGCTTCCATCCCCAGTGTCGCCCATGGCCCGTGGCCCCGCAGTTAGGCGCACTTCAGGGGCAAAGGTGCTTCCACGCTTGTAGGTCTTAGCCCTAGCTCTCATTGCAACAAGAGTTGCACCACTGCAGGACCTTCCCCAGCGTCCGACACTTCCAGGACCTCCAACGCGAAGGACAGTTCCACCGCCGCCGCGGGCAGGAGGACGTATGGGCCTACCCGTTGGGGCCCGAAGGTCCACCACAATAGCGCCTTCGCGTCCCCAATATTCACAATGTGACCCCGGGTCGCAGGCTTACCCAGCAAGCCTGTAACGTCTATGCGCCGGGTTTCTGCTTCCACTTGCACTTGGGCCACCAGGGGCATCCGAGCTGGGTCGTGGCCTTGCAGGTCCCGCCGGGGCCTGCCGAACTCGTACTCCAAGGTGCGCTGGATCGCTCCCAACTGGTCCTTCAAGCAGGCCAAGTCGTCCCGCAAGCCCGTTAGGGCCTCCTGAACGCGCTGGGGGAGATTAGCCAAATCCTCTTGCTTCAAACCCAAGAGGTTGAACACGCGCCACCTCCTTTAGGTGCACTCTGGCCAGGGGCGCTCAAATTTTCAAGTGCGGGACGTACTACGAATGCCCCGATCAGGATGAGAGCCACGAGGTAAATGGTCAGGAGCCCTAACCCCACCCCTAGACCCTGTTTGTAGGCCTGCCAAAAGGTCTTCTCCTCCACCCCTCACTCCTTCTGAACGCCCAACAGGGCTCCTACTATGGCCAGGATGAGGGCCAGGCCAACCCAGACCAAAACGGCTCCCACGGTGAAGCCAGCCCCGAACCGGACCCCATCTATTAGTTGCACCGTGCCACCTCCCATAACCGGATTGCGTGTGTCGTCAACACTTGGTTTCGCCTAGCCCAGTTTTTCTCCCCTATAACTGCATCCTCTGGTAACACCTCCACACCGGCACTGCGCAATAGAGAGACGGCCACAGAGAGGGACGGCTCTTTTTGTGTATCGGGGTTTATCACCCCCCAGAAGGTTGCGGGCAAGGGCAGTTCCGCTTTTCGCATACGTACGAGAATGTCTTCTACTTGCGATGCGACCTTACTATCCGGCGCAAAATAGTCGGAGTTCCTATTAAGCCATGCCACTTGACGAACAGGCCCCCACAGGAACTCATTTACTAGTTCATCCGCACGCTTTTTATATTCGCTAATAAACTCTATGCGGTCAAAGTTAGCCAATGATTTGCGCCCCTAACTTTGTACACCATGCTCCTTTCTTGCATGTGAACCCCCAAAAGCCT
>NZ_KZ851841.1:0-344 GCF_003336745.1 Thermus caldifontis
TTTATGGTATCAGTGAGTTCGTTAATTCGAACTTGTGTTTTGGTGTTTATTTCGATTTGGCTATTGTGTGCATCAACAAGCCGCGCTTCAGTGAACTTGACTTTCTCGAAGTCTTCCGCGTCAGGTGTCCCTGCGACAACCTTTAACGCAGTTCCCAAGAAGTCTAGGCTCCTTGCCACTCTGTGATGGATGCTCAAAGAATCAAGCATGTCACGGAGGTGAGCGATATCAACGCTCAGGAGTTTCTTCATATGGGACTGGGGGAACATATCGAGCATGCTGTCGGTTTCGTCAATTACCCGCCTATACTCGGAGAGGTTAGCCGAGTGTCTGACATAGGCGAA
>NZ_KZ851841.1:354-1394 GCF_003336745.1 Thermus caldifontis
CGCCTATACTCGGAGAGGTTAGCCGAGTGTCTGACATAGGCGAATTCCTCCCAGACTAAGACTTTACCGTCAATGACGGGAATGTAATTCGCTCGGGAATAGTCAGTAATGTGGGCCGATGTCGTGGCCAGGAAATAAAGAAGAAGGGTTGGGAGCGACCTGTAACGTGTGTGATAAATTATTACTTGTTCGGAATGGAGTTGCCCACCACCAATAATAGCGAAAATATATAAAAAATATGCCAAGTGGCTAAAAAAATAAAAAACTTATGCCAAGCGGCTATAAAAACAATGAAAAAACTTATGCCGAGTGGCTACAAATTGGAGGAATAAAAGTGTGCCTCCGAGGGAGCCGCGGCTAGGCTCTGCTTGGGTCACTTGAGGTTGTCTTTATGGACCACCCTCCCTTTAATAAGGACTGTGGTCCCCAAGTCTGCCTCGATGGTCTTCTCCTCACATAAAGGAGTAAGTTTGTTGCCTAATCGTCTGTTTGACTTCACTAGGACTTTGTCGCCGACCTGGAACACTCTGTTCTGCCGAGAAGCGTTCTCTCGTTTTCTTGTCAAAATCTGGGCGTTTTTGATTTTTTCTTGGACATCGGTATGTGGATCGTCCGGATCTGCCCGCATGACTTCGGCCGGTTTTTTATTGATGACAGAGTGGATGGACATGTTATATCTGGCTGTGGCCAGCAAGACCAATTCCACTGTGTCACTTATGCCTTTGTCGATTTTTAGGCATCTGGCGAGCTCAATTAACGTGCTGTGGAATCGTTCCACCTGTCCGTTTGAGACGCTATGTAGGGGCGGTGCATTCGAAATGCTGACGCCAAAATGGTTTTCCAGCATAGCCACTATTGTCTGCGATTTCAATGATGGTTCATTGTCGCAGTAGATGGTTTTGGCTTTGGGGAAAACATTCATAAGTTGTAAAAGGGGTGCTTTCAAATCTTCTATGGTTCTAGACAGAATCGGCTGTACCATGGCGAATTTAGAAAACTTGTCAACACAGGTGAGAAAGTATTTTTTATCCGTTGAGAAA